>NZ_JBQFLY010000016.1:0-70791 GCF_056531545.1 Ruegeria sp. N10
CTTCTGAACATGATGCACGGCAAAAGGAACTTCATCTTACTGAATCTGGGCACCAGAAGTTTAGCGAGCTTGTCGACCGGATGGCGCTTGAGGTCCACAAGCGATTGGATGGGGCAGATGCAGGGCGCGTCGCCCGGGCTTTGGAGCAGGCGGTGAGATCATTTGACCTGCCGGGTCCAGTCGAATTTCGCGATTTAACCCCAGGCGACGCCGGATGGGTCGTCAATCGGCACGCCGAGACCTATTACACAGATTATAAATTTGATTACCGCATGGAGATGCTCGTCATGCAAATCCTGGCGGCTTTTTTGCCGATCCAAGGCATTGATGGAAACCGCGCCTTTATTGCTCATAGCGGCGAGACGCGGCTTGGATCAATTTTTTGCATGAGTACAGAAGAACCCGGCGTCGCGAAACTGCGATTATTCTTTCTGGAACCCGAGGCCCGCGGAATGGGCTTGGGCAAGCGTTTAATGACGATCTGTCTGAATCACGCGCGTGCATCAGGGTTCAAACGCATGACGTTAATGACCCACGAGACACAGGTAGTCGCACGCGCGCTCTACGCTAGATTCGGATTTACTTTGACAGAGCGCATTTCCGGGTATCACTTTGGCAGTGAGAGCGTGCAAGAAACCTGGGACCTCACACTTTGATCTCACAACTGGGCTTTGCGCTAAGTGCGGCCGCGCATAGACAACCAGACATTCGCTGCACGGCGTCGCTTGAGCAAAATGGGCTCGTTCCAGACCTCGAATGCGGCGCAGCATCCTGTGATATGTTGCCTCGGTCAACGTCGGGTTGTCGTTGTGGGAGGGCATGGCGGATCGGAGGATCAGTCATGGAAACACCAAACTTACCTGCCATTCGTGCGCTTCGTCCCGCCTGGAACAAAGGACGTATTGTTGGTCAAAAGCGCCCCCTGAAGCCAAAACACGTCTGGGCGATCCGGGTTAGGCTCGAACTCGCTGAGAACCATCGCGATCTGGCACTGTTCAATATGGCGATCGACAGCAAGCTCCGCGGTTGCGACCTGGTGAAGATGAAAGTCGTTGATGTTATGGCGACAGGTCAGATCAAGGAACGGGCGTCGGTCTTACAGAGCAAAACACAGAAACCTGTGCGATTTGAGATATCCGAAGGGACTCGCGCCTCGGTCGAGAAGTGGATGGAAGACGAGGTGATGATCGGCTCCGAGTACCTTTGGCCGGGCCGCTTCCATGAGCGGCTGCACATCTCGACCCGTCAGTATGCTCGAATCGTCCGCGACTGGGTCACGTCGATTGGTCTGGAGGCAAGCGCCTATGGCACGCATTCGATGCGTAGAACCAAGGTCACTCAGATCTACAAGAAGACCGGAAACCTTCGCGCGGTTCAGCTCCTTCTGGGCCACACGAAGATGGACAGTACGGTCCGATACCTCGGTGTCGAACTCGAGGATGCCTTGGCCATCGCTGAAGCCATTGAAATCTAGTGCAGTTGGGTCGCCTACGCGGGCGGCCCAAACTGGTCATTCATCGCCTCTGGCCACGCTGCGGTGCAGCTTCAACGAACCGGCCATTCGCTTAATCTGCGAGATCGACGAGTTGTCCGACGTCTGCCTTGCGGGCAAAGTGAGCAGCGAAGTGACGCACATGATCCGCAAAGGTCAGCTTACGCCCGGAATCTGTCCGTTTCGCCAAGTTGCGGCATTGGCGGCACAAGCAGAGGGTTCGGTACCAACTCTTCGTTCAGTAAGAAACTTTGCAATAGATCCTAGGACACTGGGTAACGAAGATCGAAGAACACTGCGTGTAGTATCACGTCCCTTGGGAAATGAGCGCCTTTGAATGAAATTGTTACTGTCTGCCTCGATCAAAGTCCGAAACGCCATTAACACCAAGACTTCCTGGCCAAAAGTTCGCGACAAAGCCCTCATCATTTCCGCATTGACAAACCATTGTGAAACAGATGCACTTTGCTCGGGTCCGCATTCAATTTGACAGCTTTCCCACGTCGGTTTCGTTCAACGCCAGGAAACTTGGCGACAATATTCTCAGCCCCCGGCTTGCTGGCAAAATACAGCAAGGTCACTTCACCCAGGGCTTCGACAAAATCGACAATGCCGTCCAGAAACCCAGCGGCGTCGTCGGCAACAAAATCCTCGGGCCGTACCCCGATTTTGACCTTCAAACCCATTTGTTCGGGCGTGGTCGAAATGGATGAAACGGCTTTTCCGCCCGCATCGAGTGTGACTTCGGTCAGATCTCCGGTTTTGGAAATTTTGCCAGACAGCAGATTCATAGAGGGTGATCCGATGAACTGCGCCACAAACTCGTTATCCGGCGTTTCGTACAGCTCCAGTGGCGTACCAACCTGCGCGATGCCTTTGTTGGCGAGAACGACTATCCGGCTGGCCAGCGTCATCGCCTCAACCTGATCGTGGGTCACGTAGATCATTGTGCTTTCGGGCATCGCCTCTTTCAGGCGCGCAATCTCGATCCGGGTTGCAACGCGCAGCGCAGCATCGAGGTTCGAAAGCGGTTCGTCGAACAAATAGACCTTGGGGTCTCGCACGATGGCGCGCCCGATAGCGACGCGCTGGCGTTGCCCTCCGGACAGAGCCTTGGGCAGACGATCCAAGAGCGGATCCAGTTGAAGGGTCTGGGCCGCGCGTTCAACGGCGGCATCGATCTCGGCAGCAGGCATCTTGGCGATCTTCAGTGCAAATGCCATGTTCTCGCGCACGGTCAAATGTGGGTAGAGCGCATAGGACTGAAACACCATGGCAATGCCCCTTTGGGCGGGCGGCACATCATTCATGACCTGCCCTTCGATCTCCAAGGTGCCGCCGGTGATCTTTTCCAGCCCGGCAATCATTCGCAACAAGGTTGATTTTCCGCAACCCGATGGACCGACAAAGACGATCAACTCGCCCTTTTCGATGTCCAGATCGATATGCTTCAGAACTTCGATTGGGCCATAGGATTTCGCGACATCCGTAAGTTTGAGTTCTGACATGGTTTACCCCTTGACCTTAGCCATCAGACAAAACTGAGCGGGGTGCAGCGTAACGCTTCCTGCACCGTCGCTACCGCCGAGTTCCCGCCCGATGACCCGCCAATCACCCAAGGGCAAGTCGACCCGCTGAGCTTCCGTTCCAAGGTTGAAAGCACAAAACACCGCTTCAGACGCATCCTCACGCTGGAAAGTCAGCACAGGTCCAACCTGTTTCATGTTGGACTGTGCACCCGTAGTTAGTGCTGGGTGGACGCGGCGCAAGGCGATTGCGCGGCGATAATGGTGCAGCATCGATTGGTCGTTCGCCTCGAGCCGGTCAACGGCTCTTTCCGTTTGGGCCATACTAACAGGCAACCACGGCTCACCGGTGCTAAAGCCTGAATGTTCGTCCTGCGTCGCCCAAACCATTGGCGTGCGACATCCGTCGCGACCCTTGAACTCGGGCCAGAACTCGATGCCATAGGGGTCTTGCAGTTTCTCGAACGGAACATCTGCCTCGAGCAAGCCCAGTTCCTCTCCCTGATACAAACAGGCAGAGCCGCGCAGACACATCATCAGAACCGCGTGCTGGCGAATGGCCGCATCGTTTAGGTCCCAGCGCGAGGCATGACGTTCAACATCATGGTTCGAGAACGCCCAGCATGGCCATGCGTCGCCTGCCTTTTCCTCGAGCTGATCAAAGACCTGCTTTGCATAAGGCGCGGTCAACGCACGCTTTTCCAGAAACTCGAAGGCATAGCACATATGCATTCGTTGATCGCCCGAGGTGTACTGACCAATGATTTCCAGCCCGCGCTGTGCATCACCGACTTCACCCAAACAGGCACGGCCTTCATATTCGTCGGTCAGCGCGCGCAACCTTTCGAGGAAGGCGATATTCTCGGGCTGACTTTTGGAATAAAGGTGATCCTGGTGGTTATAGGGGTTCACCGCAGGCGCAATTGATGCATTACGTTCTTCGACCGGAAGGGCCGGATTGTCCCGCAAATGTTTGTCGTGGAAATAAAAGTTGATCGTGTCCAGGCGAAAACCATCCACGCCCATGTCCAGCCAGAACCGAGCCACATCCAGCAGTGCGTTTTGAACTTCGTTACAGTGAAAGTTCAGGTCTGGCTGCGAACTCAGAAAGTTATGCAGAAAATATTGCAGGCGACGAGGCTCCCACTGCCACGCTGAACCGCCAAAGATAGACAACCAGTTATTGGGCGGTGTGCCGTCCGGTTTAGGGTCGGCCCAAACATACCAGTCGGATTTCGGGTTGTCCCAATCGGCGCGGCTCTCACCGAACCAAGGGTGCTGATCAGATGTGTGTGACAGCACCAAATCGATCATCACTTTCAGACCCTTGTCATGGGCCTGATCGAGTAACTCGCGGAAATCTTCCAACGAGCCGAACATAGGATCCACATCGCGATAATCGCTGACGTCGTAGCCGAAATCCTTCATCGGAGATTTGAAGAAGGGCGAGATCCAGATCGCATCGACCCCCAGATCCGCAATGTAATCCAGACGTTGGGTGATCCCTTTCAAGTCACCGATCCCATCACCATTGCTGTCCTGAAAGCTGCGCGGATAGATCTGATAGATCACGCCACCGCGCCACCACTCTGACTTTGCTTTGGTTGATTTGGAAAGTTCTACAGTGTTCTGCACGTTCATCAGACGCCTCTATTTGACGGATCCGGCCAGCAGGCCACGGACCAGGTATTTTTGCATTGCGAAGAAAACAATCAGTGGAACAATGATCGAAACAAACGCAGCGGTGGCGAGGATTTCCCAGTTGCCCCCTCTTGTACCCAGCAGTTCGACAATTCGATTGGTCATGACGGTGGTTTGACCTGATGCATCAATCAGGAAGACTTTGGCCACCAGAAGGTCGTTCCAGGTCCACAGGAACTGCAGGATCGCGAAAGACGCCAGCGCCGGGAAGCTGAGTGGAAGGATCAGTTTCGTAAAGATCTGGAACTCAGACGCCCCGTCGACCCGCGCGTTCTCGATCAAATCACGTGGCAGACCGGCCATGTAGCTGCGAAGAAGGTAAATCGCCAGCGGCATTCCAAAGCCAGTGTGGGCCATCCAGACACCCAGATACCCTTTGCCGATCCCAATATTAAGATGGAATTTCAGCAAAGGGATCAGTGCGAGCTGAAGCGGAACAACCAAAAGCCCGACAATAGCTGCGATCAGCAACGCGCGGCCCGGGAACTCCATCCACGCCAACGCATAAGCGGCGAACGCCGCAACCAGGATAGGGATGATCGTGGCAGGAATGGTCACTGTGAGAGTATTAAAGAACGCCCGACCCATACTGTCGGTGCTGTTCTCGGCCAAGAGAACCTTGTGGTAATTGTCCAACGTGAACTCGGGTGGAAGTTCTGCACTTACGAAAACACGCGGGCCGCGGCTGCCAGTAAACTCCTCTTCATTTTCCGCTTTGTAGTTCCCGTTTGCATCGACCGTGATAGTCCCGCCACGACGCAATTCCGCTGTCTGACCGGGTTCATACGCATCCACCGCGCGGGAGCTGACACCCCACTTTGAGATCGTAGCTTTCTGCCCTTCGTCGAACAGGTTCCCTTCAATCACATACGTCCCGTTTTTCAGAATTTGCGTATTGGGCACGGCCGTGCGTAGCGTCAGGTTTTGTTCGGACGGGAACAGGGATTTCCACCAGCCACTGGTCGCGATCTGGTCAGCCGTGCGAAAGGATGAGATCAACAATCCCAGTGTCGGTATTACCCAAAGCACCACGAGAAAGAGGACCGAGGCCTGGACGATCCATCTAAGGGCGGGTTTGGTTCCTGCAATATCGCTCATCCCCTACTCCATTTCCCGGCGTGCGTTGCGGATGTTCCAGACCAAGATCGGCGTCACCAGCAACATGATCACCATGGCCGATGCCGAACCCACGCCCCAATCATTGGCGCGGAACATCTTGTCGTACATGTAGTTGGCCAGAACCTGTGTCTCCCACTGGCCATTGGTCATCGCGAAAACGATGTCGAAGACCTTCAGGACCAGAATGGTGATGGTTGTCCAAACAACCAGAATTGTGTTCCAGATTTGAGGCACCTTGATTTTAAAGAATATCTGGAAGGGATTGGCCCCATCCAAAACCGCCGCCTCGACGGTTTCTTCGGGGATGCCGCGCAAAGCGGCGGACAGTATCACCATGGCAAAGCCTGTCTGAATCCAGATCAGGATCCCCATGAGGAAGAAATTGTTCCAGAACGGAATGGTTAGCCAGGTTTGCGGCTCGGCCCCACCAAAGAACAGATAAAGCGCATTCAGAATCCCGATCTGGTCTTGCTCGGCCGGACGCGCATCGTAGATCAGTTTCCAAATGACCGAAGCCCCGACGAAAGAGATCGCCATCGGCATGAAAATCAGGGCTTTTGCGATGTTACCCCAGCGGATCCGATCAGTTAGCTGAGCTGCCAACAGACCAAATGCAGTCGACATTGCAGGGACCACGATCAGCCAGAACAAATTGTTGCGCATGGCTTCCCAGAATTTCGGTTCTGCCACCATCTGGACGTAGTTATCGAGACCAACCCACTTATACCCACCACCGGCGATGCGATCCGTGAGCGACAGGCGCAACGTCTCAACTACCGGATAGGCCAGATATAGGCCAATCGCTACAAGCGCCGGAAGCAAAAACAGCCAAGGCCGGATCATATTCGCGCGGTTGATGTTGCGGCCGGCATTCGGCCCGCGCGCAGGGAACAGAACCTTGTCCAGAAACTGGTTGGACAGAAAGAAATAGCCCACACAGCCCGATACGCCTATGGCGATGGTCAGCAGGCCCTGAATTGCCGGATGCATCATGCTCTCCGTTGCGAAGGGGAAAAGGGGTGGCCTGACGCGCAGACCGCCCGGGTTTTAACGCGCTTAGTCCAGCGAATCCCAGGAAGATTGGATCTCGTCAGCAACTTCCTGAGCGGGCTTTCCACCAGCATAGTCAACCATACCGGTCCAAAATGTGCCGGCCCCTACGCCGCCCGGCATCAGGTCCGAACCATCAAACCGGAAGGTGGTCGCGCCCAGAAGAATGTCGTTCATCTTCTTGAGCGTCGGATCCGAGAACACGGAGGTATCAACGCCTTTGTGCGGCGTCAGGAAGCCGGTCAGGGCCATCCATGTCTCATGTGCTTCGGGGGTCTGCAGATAGGCGATCAGATCATGTGCAGCCGGGCTGTCATTGGTGATTGCCCATAGCGTGCCGGCACCAAGAACCGGGCTACCCAGATCCTTGCTTTCATATGCGGGGAAGTAGAAGAAATCAACATCTTCACCGACAACCGTGCCTTCAGGAAAGAATGCCGGGATGAACGACGCCTGACGGTGCATGTAACATTGTGGTGGCGAACTGAACATGCCCTTTGGACTGTCACGGAAATCGGTCGTTGCGACCGTACCTGCCCCGCCCGCAACATAGTCATCATTGCGTGCAAACGCGCCGAACTCTTCGATGGCAGCGACCACTTTCGGGTCATTGAACTTCATTTCATTGGACACCCAGGCGTCATAGTCCTCGGGCGATTGAGTGCGCAGCATCATGTCTTCGACCCAATCGGTCGCTGGCCAACCGGTCGCACCACCTGAACCCAAACCGATGCACCACGGCGTCTCTCCGTCTGCGACGATCTGATCGGTCAAAGCCTTCAGTTCCTCCATCGTGGTCGGAACTTCGTAACCGGCATCCTCGAAATTCTCAGGCACGTACCAAACAAGGGATTTCACATCTACCTTGTAAAAAAGCCCATAAAGGTGATCCTGCCCTTCGGGCCCCGGAAAAGTGCCCAGATCTACCCAGGATTGTCCAGCTGCGTAATTGTCACGAACCCAATCAGCGGTGCCATCGCCCAACGGTGTCAGAAAACCCGACTTGGCCATATCCGCCGCCAGACCAGGCTGCGGGAAAACGGCTATATTCGGCGCCGAGCCTGCCTCTGCATCAATCCTGATCTGCTGCTCGAAACTATCTGAACCAACATACGCGTAGTCGTGGCCTGTCGCGGCTGCAAAGCCATCCAGAACCGCTTCGACGTTTTCCTGGTCCGGGCCCAACCATGGCCCGAACACGGTAACCTTATCAGCCTGAGCTGTTCCCGCCATCAGGGCGAATGTGGCCACACCTGCGTAAAGCGCGTGTTTCATGAAATCTCCTCCCAGTAATATCTGCGCATTGCAAGATTTTCAAAGCGCTTTGGATGTTGCACTTTATCTGCTGGCAATCAGATTCTGTCAACATATCGTTTTCTACCCCTCAATTATTGCCGCTATTGACCTCTTTGCCAAAACGGGTTGACGGAAGCAAAAAATCACAACAAAACAAGTGAGCATCCATTTGAAGGCGCTTTGAACATATGAACCTAAAGCAGCTCTCTGAGATTCTCGGTCTTTCGCAGACAACGGTCAGTCGCGCGCTGAACGGCTATCCAGAGGTGAACGAGGCGACTCGTGTGCGCGTGCAGGCCGCTGCAGACAAGCATGGCTATCGGCCAAACAGTCGCGCCAAAGGTCTGGCGACTGGCAAGTCCATGGTGATCGGGCACGTCATCCCCAGTTCGTCCCAGCACGAGATGGTGAACCCGATCTTCGGCGACTTTGTCGCCGGCGCTGCGCGGACATACTCTGCGAACGGCTACGACATGATGTTCACCACCGCGGATGACACTTCGATCGAAGGGGCCTATCGCAGCTTGTTTCAGCGCGGGGCCGTGGATGGCGTCGTTTTGCAAGGCCCCAAGGTCAACGAGCGTCGCATCGATCTGCTAAACCGGATGGCGGTACCATTTATCGTACACGGTCGTTCGACCGGGATAGATGCAGAGTATGACTGGATCGATGTGAACAACAAAAGCTCCTTTCGGCGCGCAACACAGTTCCTGATCGACTTGGGTCACCGCCGGATTGCCCTGATTAACGGGCTTGAGGATATGGACTTCGCACAGCGCCGTCGTGCCGGATACCTACAAGCGCTGGAACAGGCGGACTTGATCCCGGACCCACAATTAATGCGCAGCGCCGAAATGACCGAGGTCTACGGCCATCATGAAACCCGCGATATGCTGCAACTGGACGATCCACCAACCGCCATTCTGGCATCCTCGATGATTTCAGCGATTGGTGTGAGGCGGGCGCTGGACGAGGCAGGGCTGCGAATTGGCCGGGATGTCTCGGTCATCGCACATGATGATGACCTCTCTTATCTCAAAAACGGACAGGATGTGCCCATCTTTACAGCAACGCGGTCCTCAGTGCGGCATGCAGGAGAACTGGCCGCCGAGATGTTGATTGAGAGGATCAAATCGCCTGACGATCCGGTCAAGACCAGATTGCTTGAGGCGGAACTGGTTGTTGGCAAATCAACCGGCCCAGCACCCAACAGGATCTGACAATGAAACATACGCGCAGCGATTTCCCCAATGACTTCCATTTCGGAGTCGCCACCTCTGCTTACCAGATCGAAGGTCATGCCCAAGGCGGCGCCGGTTCGACACATTGGGATACGTTTGCAGCGACACCCGGAAATGTAGTGCGGGGAGAAAACGGCGATCTGGCCTGTGATCACCTGAACCGGTTTGAACAGGATCTTGATCTTGTGCGCGACGCGGGATTCGATTGCTATCGCTTCTCAACCAGCTGGGCGCGTGTGATGCCCGAGGGGCGCGGACCTGTTAATCAGGCGGGATTGGATTTTTATGATCGCCTGACCGACGCGCTTTTGGAGCGTGGCATCCGTCCGTGCGCGACACTGTATCACTGGGAACTGCCGTCGCCCCTGGCCGACTTGGGCGGTTGGCGCAACCGGGATATTGCCGGTTGGTTTTCCGATTTCACTGAGGTCATCATGGGACGGATTGGCGACCGCATGTACAGCGTCGCCCCCATCAATGAACCGTGGTGTGTCAGTTGGTTGAGCCATTTCGAAGGGCACCACGCTCCCGGGCTGCGCGATATTCGAGCCACGGCGCGCGCTATGCATCACGTTCTGCTGGCCCATGGTCAGGCCATTCAGACGATGCGTGGGTTGGGCATGTCTAACCTGGGCGGCGTATTCAATCTGGAATGGGCCGAACCCGCCGATGACAGCGCCGAGGCACAACAGGCCGCCGCTCTGTATGACGGAATATACAACCGGTTCTTTCTGGGCGGCGTGTTCAACAAGGCCTATCCCGAGAATGTTCTGGAGGGGCTGGAGCCCCACCTTCCGTCGGGCTGGCAAGATGATTTCGATAACATCGGAGCACCCGTAGACTGGTGCGGACTGAACTACTACACCCGTAAACTTATCGCGCCCGCAGAAACAGCGTGGCCAAGTCTCGCTGAGGTTCCCGGCCCTCTGCCGAAGACCCAAATGGGTTGGGAAATCGACCCCACCGCGCTGAGCAGGTTCCTGATCCGAGCAGCACGTGAATACACCGGCGACCTGCCGATCTTCGTGACTGAAAACGGTATGGCCAGCCCCGAGCGTCAACAAGACGATGACCGTATCGACTATCTGGATCAACACTTGTCGGCAGTCCAGGTCGCCTTGGGCGAAGGGGTTCCGGTTAAGGGGTACTTTGTCTGGTCCCTATTGGACAATTACGAATGGGCCTTGGGGTATGAAAAACGCTTTGGCCTGGTTGATGTAGATTTCAGTTCAATGAAGCGAACTCCGAAAGCGTCTTACTTCGCATGGAAGGACATGCTTGCTGCACGGATCTGTTGCAGAGTTTCTTACTGAACGAAGAGTTGGTACCGAACCCTCTGCTTATGCCGCCAATTCCGCAAATTGACGAAACGGACAGATTCCCGGCCCATTCCTGCCGTTCACCAACCGGTCAAGATGCTGCGATCGCAACCCGCATAGCAGACATTGATAAACCAGTGTCGGGTCAAACGCGATCCTCTCCTGCCCCTGGACGTGCTGGCCATAGATCTCCTGTCAATTGACAATTCTAGAAAGGAGGTTCGGGCAGTCGCCGCATCTATTGAAACGTAATAAACCACTTGTTTAATTAACTAACTAGTATAATAATACCCTATGACCAAAGATGACCGACTAGACGCCGCGTTTTCCGCCCTTGCGCATCCGGCCCGCCGGGCAATTCTGGCACAGCTTGCGCAAGGATCAGCCAGCGTGAACGCCTTGGCAGAGCCGTTTGATATGACCTTGCCTGCCGTGTCGAAACACATTCGGGTGCTGGAACGCGCCGGCCTGATTTCGCGACAGAAGGACGCCCAGTTTCGGCTATGCAAACTCGAAACGGCGCCAATTCAGGAAATCGCAAGTTGGACCGAGAGGTATCGGTCGATTTGGGAGGCACGCTTTGACACGTTGGACACTCTTTTGGCGGACATGAAGGAAAACGAAACATGAGCGAAGAGAACACCTGGGTTCGGATCGAGAGGGTATTTGATGCGCCAATCGATCTTGTGTGGAAACTGTGGACCGATCCGGTCTTGTTCAAACAATGGTACGGCCCAAACGGCATGTCGGTCCCGACAGCCGAGATGGATGTCAGAGTAGGCGGAACCCGCAAAGTCGGCATGGCGATGCAAACACCAGAGCGATCAATGGAAATGTGGTTCACCGGCGTCTACAAAGAGGTCAGCGCGCCTGGTCGCCTCGTCTATACAGAAAGTATGTGCGACGCCGACGGCACCATTATTTCACCGCAGTCGATGGGGATGCCGGAGTCCTTCCCGGACATCACTGAGGTTATCGTCGAGCTCAGTGAGGTGGACGGCAAAACGCGCATGGTCATGGTCCATGTGGGTGTTGGCGAAGGCACCGCTGGCGCTGGAGGTTGGAACCAGGCCTTCGACAAGCTGGCAGCCTTTGCGCAGTCGCTGGGCGATGAGCGGTCATAACATGCGCGAACTTGCGGTTATCACCTTTGTGACTCTGGACGGGGTGATGCAGTCGCCCAGCATGCCCGAGGAAGACCCCTCTGGCGGCTTTACGCAAGGCGGATGGGCAGCCCCCTATTGGGAAGGTGTGATGCCGCATGTTGAACGCGTCGCCATGTCGGAACCTTACGACATCCTTTTTGGGCGCAAGACCTATGACATCTTTGCCGGACACTGGCCAAATGCGCCGCGTTCTGATCTTGGCGATCGGTTAAATGCGGCGCGAAAGTATGTGGCCACCTCGCAGACGCTACCATTGAGTTGGGAAAACTCACACTCGTTGAGCGGCGACGTGGCTGAAGCTGTGCAAGAGTTGAAGGACCAAGACGGGCCGCTGCTTCAAGTCCATGGCAGTTCTGCGTTAATCCAAACACTGCAAGCCCATGATCTGATCGACGAGTTTCGGATCTGGACGTTTCCCGTTGTCGTCGGCACGGGAAAGCGGCTGTTCGAAGGCACCGCTTTGCCACGCGCCTACGCTATGATACGGACTGAATCTCTTGGAGACGGGGTAACTCATCAGTGTCTCAGGCGGACGTGACTGTTGTTCGCCCTGCCCCGCGAAAAATCAAGCCCAGGGCCAGTGCGAACAGGCCGAACTGCAAACACAGATAGAGTGTCTCCATCAAGATGAACGTACCTGCTTGCGGCACGTTTTGCTTGGCCACCAGCGCCAGCACATGGCTTGTCCAGAAAAATAGCCCCAGCAAGGCTGCGAATGTGACTGCCCGCCTTAGACCGCTGCGACCGAACCGAAACATAGGGTAAATGGCTGCCAACACGGCACCCTGGATACCCATCGACGCCAGACCGACAGCGATGTTCGGCTCGCCTTCGAAATATCCGAAGCTCATGTACCTGTCTTTGAACAGGACCAAATGCCAAATGATGGCCAGGGGAAAAACGATCAGAGGATAGGCAGCGGCAGCCAGGATCTGTTGCTTCAACATGTCGGGTCTCATGCCCCCTCGCCCCGCTTCCAAAGAGCCATTGGGCTGCCGCCGGGATCGCGGATGAAACTTGCATCCCCTGCTGGGCCTTTGACGTTTTCGGCAATGATACTGGCACCGCTTTCGCGCGCGCGACCTGTCGCGGCCTCCAGATCATCAACCTCAAAGTAAGGCACCCAGCCGGTGATCCCGTCCATCTCATTGCAAGTGGCGGCGAAGGGCATGTCGCCCCCTTGCTCGGTCAGAAATGTCATCGAGCCGATATCTTTGGGCTGCCATCCAAACATCGATTGCAGGAACACGGTCGTTTCTAGCGGCTTGTTCGTCATGTTGTCGTACCAAACGAAGGGTGCAGGCATTTTTCTCTCCACTTGCATTTTGCAAGTAATTTAATACTTCGGCCACTTGCATATTGCAAGTACATTTCGGTCGCCTATATCTGCATCATGAACTCGAACGAAAAACCTCAATGGAACGGATGCCCCACCCGCTATGCCGCTGGCATCGTCGGCGACAAGTGGTGCTTTCTTTTGCTGAGGGATGTCCTGCTGCACGGCAAGCGCACTTACCGCGAGTTCCTTGCCTCGCCCGAAGGCATCTCGACCAACATCCTTGCGAACCGACTATCCAAGCTTGAAACGCTGGGCATGCTGACCCGCGAAGCCGACCCTCGCAAAGCCAGCAGCGTTTGCTATTTTCCGACACAAAAATCCAAGGATTTTCTACCCGCCTTGGTGTCGATGATGGTTTGGGCGACGCAGTATGACGAGGTCACCGAAGCGCCCGCCTCATTCGCGGAAAGCTTTTCCAACGATCCTGCCGGAACGATCGCTTGGTACGAAGCAGAAATTGACCGCGTCGATCAGGCGTTACGATCCAGCTGACCGATTGACCCACCAGTCGTGCATCGATGTGAACACCGGGGCCAGCGCCAGTCCATCTGCGCTGGCAGAGTATTCAACCCGGGGCGGCACCTCGGCATAGACTTTTCTGGTGACCAGCCCGTCAGCTTCCAACGCGCGAAGCTGGTTGGTCAGCATCGTCTGAGTGATGCCGTCGATGGATTTGCGCAATTCGCCAAAACGCTTGGTGCCCTGAAAGATCAGAATCTGCAGAATAAGCAGCTTCCATTTGCCGCCGATCATCCCGATCACCCGTGGCGCGGGGCATGTGCTTTGGTCGGGAACAGCCGGTTGAACGGCATCAGCAAGGGCCTCGGACATCTTGTTTTCCTCAATAGTATCATTTTCGATAGTATAGCAAAAAATTCTGCCTACTTTTCAGATCATACCGTGGTGGCTATGTCTCTGCAAACACCCACCCACGGAGGAATGTGAGTATGTCCTTGGAAATCTGGACCGTAAGCGGTGCCCCCAGCCCCTGGCGTGCGACCCTTGGAATGGCCTTCAAGGGCCTCGATTATGACGTCCACCTGCTGTCCGCCGCACAAAAAGAGCACAAGTCAGACGCCTACCTTGCCATCAATCCACGCGGCACCGTACCGACCGTGAAAAACGGCGACACGACCCTAAGCCAATCCGTTGCGATCCTGGCTTGGCTGGATCGGGAATACCCGGCCAAACCCTTGTTTGGGGAAACACCGCTGGACGCAGCGATGATCTGGCAGCGCACCATGGAGATTTTCGACTATCTGCCAGATGCCACAAGCGGTGTGCTGTCGCCCATCTTTTTCCAAGGCGCGGATCAAGCGACCGACGACCTGAAAATCGCCAGCGAAAGGCTTCGGTCCGAACTTGCGAACCTAGCCGACATCTTGGCCGAAACCCCATTTCTGTCCGGTGAACGCCCGGGGGCGGCTGACGCTGTGGCCTTTCCCCATGTGCGACTGATCCAACGGGCCATGGAGACGAAGCCAATGATCATGCAAGCGCTTGACTTGCCGGACCTGGCGACCGTGTCGCCTGATATCGCGGATTGGGTTGGGCGGATCGAAACCCTTCCAAATGTCGCCGCAACCTTTCCGCCCCATTGGGCCGAAGCTGCTTAAGGACAACCAAGATGACCGCACCAAGCTATACAAAGTCCATAGACGTCAAGGCATCCGCCTCCACTGCATTCGACGCGGTAACCAGGGGTGTCGCACATTGGTGGACCCGACCCGATCAGCCGCTGAACAACATCGGGGACCGCGCTAAATTCACCTTCCCACCCGGCGTGTCCTATTGGACGTTCGAGTTGACCAGCACTGACCAACCAACACATGTCGAATGGACCTGCGTCGATGCCCTGCACATCCACGAGGGCCAACCCAAAGAGATTGAAACCGAGTGGCTCAACACCAAGGTGCTGTGGCAAATCACCGAACAAGAAGGTGGCTCTAGAATTGAGATGCGGCACCAAGGGCTCACCCCCGACTTGCTATGCTATGATGTTTGTGAGGCGGGCTGGGATATGTTTTTTCTGGGCAGCCTCAAACAATACCTCGACACAGGGCAAGGCAAGCCTCACCAAGGATAATCCGGGCGTGAATTGGAAAGGACTAAGTTTGGCCGCCTCAGATCGCCGCAGAAGCATGAAAGTCCAATTGAAGGCCGCTATTTTTCTGGGCCTTTATGCCGCCGGATGGCTTGCCATTGCGCTGTCGTCGCCGCTCGCAGCCGATGCAGTATATGTCGAGCTCAATGTAACTGCCGGAGGCGGCGAGATTGAAAGCACGACGATTGTGATCAAACGCCTGTCTGATGGCCAGCTTTGGGTCGCAAATCCTGTCCGCGCCCAACAGCAATTTTCGCCAGCCTCCACGTCCAAGATCCCACACAGCTTGATTGCGCTGGAAAATGGATTGGCGACGCCCGAAACTGTGTTTCAGTGGGACAGTGTTCCACGAAGTAACCGCGCATGGAACCACGACCATTCACTCGAATCCGCGTTCCAATACTCGGTGGTTTGGGTCTATCAGGAGATTGCCCGAGCCGGGGGACAGGCTGTGATGGCGCACGGGTTGAAGAGCTTCCAGTACGGAAATGCAGATGTCGGCACCATCGACCAGCTCACCACCTATTGGCTGGACGGAACACTTTCAATCTCGGCGCAGGAACAAGTTGCGTTCCTGTCGAAACTTGCCCTGGAACGGTTGCCACTGTCTAAAACCACCTATGCGGCGGCCAGGAGCATCATGGTAAGCGATTTCCATCCAGATTGGACCATGCGTTCCAAGACCGGTTGGTGGTACAGCAAAACGGATATGGACATCGGATGGTTCGTCGGCTGGCTGGAATGCGCGAGCGATAATTATGTCTTTGCTCTGAACATGGATATGCCAGACACAACATATCTCTCAAAGCGAAAGGCAGTCACGTACCGTGTTCTCCAAGACATCGGGGCCTTTGACTGCGAATAAAGCGGCCCAGAGCGGATGAGGTGGGTGGCTCCTGCTCCACCGGCATCGAATGTGCCAAAGTGCAGTTGTGATTGACTGCTAGGAAAGGAGCCACCCAATGACAGTAAAGACCGTAGGTCTCGATCTGGCCAAGGATGTTTTTCAAGTTCACGGCATTTCGGAGAACGGCCGTGTGATCTTCAATAAAGCCATCAAACGCGCGAAGCTGCTGGCCTTCTTTGAGACACTTCCGCCCTGTGTCGTGGGCATGGAGGCCTGTGGATCGTCCCATCACTGGGACCGCCAGCTGCGCAAACTCGGGCACGATGTAAAGCTGATGCCTGCTGGCTACGTCAAACCCTACGTGAAGCGCGGCAAGAATGACGCCGTCGATGCGGAAGCGATCTGCGAAGCCGTTCGTCGCCCGACCATGCGGTTTGTCGAGATCAAGACGGAGGAGCAGCAAGCCATTCTGTCGATCCACCGCACGCGGGATCTGGCAGTCCGGCAACGTACACAGATGGCCAACATGATCCGCAGCCTGCTGCGCGAGTTTGGGCACATTTTGCCGATTGGGATCGAAGCAGTGACCGCTTTTGCAAAGCGTCACCTGAATGGCGACCACCCGGACATGCCTGAGATTGCGAACGGCATGCTCGGTATCCAGTGCTATCAGTTCATCGGCCTGAACGAGCGCATCGAAGGTTATTCCAAGATGATCGAGCAACACGCAATGCTGAGCGCAGATGCGCGCAGGCTGATGCGCATGCCGGGGATCGGGCCAATCACAGCCTCTGCGATTGTTGCGACAATCGGTGACGCCCATCAGTTCCGAACAGGAAGAGATCTCGCCGCTTGGCTGGGGCTCACCCCGCTCAACAAATCCAGCGGCGGCAAAGAGAAGCTGGGCAAGATCACCGAGAAAGGCGACCGCTACATTCGCAAGCTGTTGGTCGTCAGCATGACATCACGTGCAGTCATGGCGAAGCGCGCGCCGGAGAAGGTCGATCTTTGGACGGCGAAGATCATCGCGGACAAGCCGTTCCGGCTGGCAACCACCGCCATGGCCAACAAGGCCGCCAGGATCATTTGGGCCATGCTCACGAAGAAACAGGAATATCGGCAGCCCGCGTTTTGAACCGCTAACTGCCCACGAGATGCAAGACGTTGAAGTGATGATGCGGAAGTAAGTCAACCAAGAGCAAGGACACTCCGGGAAGGTCAGCGGCCTCTTCAAAGGTCGATAAGCCGATTGGAACCTCGCTCGCGGAATTCATCAAGGCCAGCGGAACACCTCCGCAAAAACAGGCCGGACAGACGACGGTACTGACGAAAACAACCGCAGAAATCGACAGAAAACTCTTGCAATGCAGGAGCCACCCACAGATGCCCTTGGCCATCAGATCAAAATGCTGCACTCGCGCCCGCATAGCGGACATTGCCCCAAAAGCGCAGCATTTCGGCATGCTGGATGACTGCAACGCGGGACAGAGCCGCCTTTTGCTGGCGCTGCCAATGCTGGCGCAGAATACCCTCGCACTTGCTGCATGATATGTTCTGCGATACAGCTTATGTCGCCGAACCGGCCATTGATCGTCGTCGTCAAGGCCCAAATTCAGACCGTCTTTTCACGGCGGTCTGTCTTAACAATCGAGACGCGGGACTTTGGCGCCGTTCTCCTTGCAGTTATTGCTGATGCAGAAAACCCTAACTTCCGCAGCGCGAATTTTTCGACAGCTCGGTGGTATTCGCCAAACCGGCCGTTCACAGGCGACAAACTCGCCGAAATTCGAGCTACTCTTTCGCTGCAGTCATCGACAAGTATCAAGGAACAGGACAAAGCCGTCACCCCCCGTCGCCGGGGGCAATGACGGCAAGCAACCCAATCGCGACATTGTTATCAGGGGCAGTGACGCTCAATTGGGAGTGCAAAGCAATTGGGCCGTTCCACCGAATGCAGCCATCCAGCAGGTGGTGACGGCTCCGGCCAAAGTTGCGTTCCTCGAATAGGGTGGATCAGCGCATGCAACGACAAGCACAAATGTCGCCTTCGAGTTGAAGACGAGTTCGCACCGCAGACAATGCGATCGGCAGTTCCAAGTCGTTCCGCCAGGATAGGCCGTTGACGCCGGAGAGTAATTGGGGGCTGCGAAATAGCGGGTGGCCACTTCGAGGTCGTGCCAGGCAACTGATATGCAGCCGAATATAGTAAGGCAGCCATATCCGGCCGCGTGTTTGCCTTCATTTCAGCTGGCGGCGCAGGAGCAAGACAACGCCGGAGGCTACCTTTCTAATGTCATCAGGCCAGCTGGTTTACCCAGGAGACAATCTTGTCAATTTCAGCAATCAGGGAAGCTTGGAAATCCCTGTCGATCATCGAGGCCCTGGAGCCAAGCGGCTCGAACACTGCGAACCTGTAGAATGGCAACTCTCTAACAACACGCGGCTGCCCGCTGTTGTGCTGCTGCCAGTAGTGGGCTGTGAACGCATCCACGATGGGAAGGCCGCCGCAGTGCTGCGACAGGGTGAGCGCGGCCAGCGAGGTTTCTGCGGTCAACGGTGATTGCACATTTGCTCCGATGTTGCGCAGCGCCAGCTCGTCTGCAACTTGTCCCAGCAATCCGATGATCGGATAAGGGCGCAGGCTGCGCAGCGGCAGCGATCCTTTCTCTTCTGACAGAGAATGCCCTTCGGGAACAAAGCACATATGCGGAACGGTGCTTTCGTACAGAACCTGCATCCCGGATGGCATGTGCAGGACATTGGCGAATCCGGTTCTGAGCGTGCCGGAGCGGGCAAAATCCAGCACCCATTTGGAGGATTTCACCTGCCAGGAGACTTTGATCTGCTTCTCCCTGACTTGCATCCGTTCCAGTGCCCGAGGCACAATTTCCAGCGAGGCGGCAGTGATGGTGGCTATTGAGAGCGTACCGCGCTCTTTGCGCGCGATCTGGGCTGCTGCCTCCTCAAGGTTTGTCAGCACCAGGTAGTTCCGCTCCACTTCCTCGAGAAAGGCCTCCGCCTCTGGTGTGGGCCTCACGCCTTTGCTCTGGCGCTGAAATAGCGGCACCCCGAATTGCCGCTCAAGATCACCAAGAATCCGGCTGACGCTGGGCTGGGACAGGTTCATCCGCCGTCCCGCCGCCGAGACGGAGCCGGTCTGCATGACTGCCCGGAAGATCTCCAATTGCTTCTGCGTGAACATGATATGCATTTTGCAAATATCATTGGCAAAAGATAGTATTTTTCCGGATTTCGGGGAAGCAATAGGCTTTTGGCAGCGCCAAGCCGGAGATCTGCAATGCCACCCAATGTCATCCTGATCATGACTGACCAGCAGCGGGCGGACAGCCTTGGCTGCACCGGCAACCCGGTTGCGCGGACACCGCATATCGACGCGCTGGCGGCGCGCGGCGCGCTGTTCCGCAATCATTTCACCCCCCATCAGATTTGCTCGCCAAGCCGCTCCACCCTGTTTTCCGGCCTGTTCGCCCGGCACCACGGGCTGACCCGCAACGGTGTGGCCCTGCCCGAGGACCTGCCGCTGATCACGCACGATCTGAAGGATGCAGGTTATCGAACCCACGGAGCTGGGAAATTCCACTTCCAGCCGATCCTGGCCGGGCCGGAACATGAAATGCCAGATTCCAATGCGTTCTGGGAGTTGCCGCAAAGCGAAGGCTGGGCCGGCCCGTTCTACGGATTTGACAAAGTAGACATTCTGATCGGCGAGTCGGTAAGCGCGACCGAAGGCGGTCATTATGCCAATTGGCTCCGGGAAACTGCGCCGGACGCAGCGTCGCTTTACCTGCCGGAAAATGCGTTAGAGCCCGGGCCGGAAGATCTGGACGAAGTCTGGAAGTCCGCAATCCCGCCAGAGCTTCACTACAACACTTGGATCACCGACCGGGCCTGCGGCTTTCTTGAGGAGCAGGATGGGGAGCAGCCCTTCTTCCTGTTCGTGTCCTATCCCGACCCGCACCATCCGTTTTCGCCACCCGCCCCTTGGTGCGATATGTACGACCCGCAGGAGGTTCCGGCCCCGGCTCTGACAGCGGATGAACTGGCAGCGATGCCGTCCTACATCCTGGACGGCGATCGAGAGGAAGCCGGCAAGAGCTATGTCGATTTCCTGCGCAATCCCGGGCCGCCGCGCGAGCAGGGTTTCATGCAGACCACACAGCGGTTTTCGGAGGCCTCGCTGCGACAGGCCATTGCCCACACATATGGCATGGTTTCGATGATTGACAACTGCATCGGCCGCTTGCTGGCGAAGCTGGAGGCGCAGGGCCTGGCTGAAGACACCCTGATTATCTTCACGTCGGACCACGGCGAGCTGCTGGGTGACCACGGGCTGATCCGCAAGGGGCCGAGTCCCTACCGTCCGCTGCTGCATGTGCCGCTGGTCATCGCCGGCCCCGGTGTGGCGCCCGGCACGCGTGCGGGTATCACCAGTCACTTGGATCTGCGCGCAACGCTTCAGGATCACTTGGGGTTGGAACGCCGCGAAAACGACGGGCAGTCCTTTCAGCCTATGCTGGACGCTACTGCCGCTGAAGGTCGCAGTTGCCTTTATGCAGAATATCATCCTCGGACCCGCAAAGAGACCTACAACCAAACACTTATTACCGGGGAGTGGCGGATCACAATCTATCCGGAAAACCCGGAATGGGGCGAGATGTTCCACCTCGCTGAAGACCCGGGAGAACATATGAATCTGTTCTTCCACCCTGACTTTACTGCCCAAAAACAAGCCTTCATCGAGCAGATGAGACGCGAGTTTCCGCCAGCCCCGCAAGCAGGCGGAGTGTCGCTTGCAACCTATTGAAAACGCACTGCCAAAACTACCACAGGGAGATCAAAATGACCCACGATGAGACGAACAGCCTAATTCATCCCGCGGCCCGGATGCACGCAGAGGAAGTGCAGCAAGGAAAGCTCAGCCGCCGCGAATTCCTGGCCCGCGCCACAGCCCTAGGCGTCAGCACAGCCGCCGCCTACGGCTTGCTTGGCAAGGCTGGTCCGGCCCAGGCCCAATCTGCCGCTACGCCTAAACAAGGCGGCACACTGCGCGTCCAGATGAATGTGCAGGGCCTCAAGGAACCGCGCACCTATGACTGGTCTGAGATGGGAAACCTCACGCGCAGCACGCTGGAATACCTGGTCGAGTACAACAACGACGGCAGCTTCCGGGGCATGCTGCTTGAGAGCTGGGAGGTGAACGACACCGCAACCGAATACACGCTCAATGTCCGCAAAGGCGTGAAATGGCACAACGGGGATGATTTCACCGCCGAAGATGTCGCGCGCAATTTGGTGGGCTGGTGTGATAAATCGGTTGACGGCAACTCGATGGCAGGCCGAATGGGCACGCTTGTAGATCCGGAAACTGGCAAGGCGATCGAGGGCGCGATCGAGGTTGTGGACGCACATACCGTTCGGCTGAAACTGCCGCGTCCGGACATCTCGATTGTTCCGGCAATGGCAGACTATCCCGCTGCGATTATTCACGAATCCTACAATGCAGCGGAAGGACACAAGAACATCGGAACCGGCCCGTATCTGATCGAAGAGCTGGAAGTTGGGAACAAAGCTGCACTCGTGCGCAATACCGGGCAAGAATGGTGGGGGTCCGAGGTCTACGGCGGCCCATACCTGGACCGGATTGAATTCATTGACTACGGAACCGATCCGTCCTCCTGGCTGGCGGCGGCCGAGTCGGAAGAGATTGATGTGGTATATGAATCGCTGGGCGATTACATCTCGCTGTTAGACAGCATCGGACTTGAAAGGTCCGAGGTGGTCACCGCATCGACCATTGTCATCCGTCCCAACCAGCAGGCCGAGGTCAACGGCATACGTCCCTACGAGGACGTGCGGGTCCGCCGCGCCCTTGCGATGGCCGTGGACAATAAGGTGTGCTTGGAACTGGGCTACAATAACCAGGGCATTCCTGCGGAAAACCACCATGTTGCCCCGGTGCATCCGGAATACGCTGAGCTTCCTCCGCCGGTCCATGACCCGGAAGCCGCACTTGCACTGATGAAAGAAGCTGGCATGGAAGATTACGAGCACGAGCTTCTGTCCATCGACGATGACTGGCGCCGAAACACCACGGATGCCGTCGCGGCCCAACTGCGTGATGCCGGGATCAAGGTGAAACGCACTGTCCTGCCAGGATCGACGTTCTGGAACGACTGGGCCAAATACCCGTTCTCCTCAACGAACTGGAATCACAGGGCGCTGGCTGTTCAAATTCTGGCGGTCGCCTACCGCTCGGGCGAACCTTGGAACGAATTCGGCTGGGCAAATGCCGAGTTCGACGCCTTACTCGATGAAGCGCTTGCAATTGCCGATGCGGAAAAGCGCCGCGCGGTCATGGCAAAGATCCAGAAACTCATTCAGGATGAGGGCGTGACGATCCAGCCCTACTGGCGCTCGCTCTACCGTCATGTACGCCCTGGTGTTCTTGGAGCTGAAATGCACCTCACCTACGACTTGCATCATTATAAGATGGGGTTTGCAGGCTGACACCGTATGCTTCCGCTGCGTGAATTTGGTCATGCAGCTGAAGGTTCACATGAGAAGGGAGCACTTGGGTGGTGCTCCCTTCCGGCAATGAGGAAAAGCTCCAGATGCAGGAATGGCTATTCGCTTCCGCAGTCCAGATGGCCGCGGCATTGCAGCGCAAGACGATCTCAGCGCGCGAACTGGTGACCTTGCATCTGGAGCACATTTCAGCAGTAAATCCGGCCATCAATGCTGTCGTCACTCTGGCCGCGGAACGCGCGCTCGACGAAGCGCAAAAGACCGATGCGCAAATTGCCCAAGGCCGGTTCTCGGGACCGCTCATGGGGGTTCCGGTCACAATCAAGGACTCGTTTGATACCGAAGGCATTGTCTCCACCTACGGAATGGCCGCTCGGGCTGGTTTTGTGCCCGACCGGGATGCGACCGTTGTGGCGCGCCTACGCAAGGCCGGCGCCATCGTTCTGGGCAAAACCAACACTTCAGAGCTGACTGTTTACCGGGCCGAGCATACCAATCCCCCCCTGCATGGCCGTACCAACAACCCGCATGATCTGGCACGCTCACCCAGTGGCAGCAGCGGCGGTGCGGCGGCAGCGGTGGCAGCTGGATGTGCCGCTTTGGACATCGGCAGTGACACCGGCGGCAGTATCCGTGATCCGGCCCATGTTTGTGGGATAGTTGGTATTAAGCCAACTGCCGGTCTCGTCCCGCGCACCGGCCATTGTGTTTCCTATGGGCTGGGCATGCTTGACCTGCTCACACAGGTCGGACCGATGGCGCGCGACGTCGAAGACGTCGCTCTGGCACTGGCTGTTATCAGCGGTCCTGATGGAAATGATCCGGATGCCAAGTCGGTTTACTCATGCAGTATCGAGGACGTGGATCTGGCGGGCCTGCGGGTGGCTTACTACACCGGCAGCGGAGCCCATCAGGTTTCCGATGATACCACCAAGGCCGTGAGAGGTGCCGCGGCTGCTTTGCAGGATGCAAAAGCTATCCTTTGCCAGGATTTTCCTGCCTGCCTGTCCAACGCGTCCAAATTGTTTGAGGCCTTGGTGTCGGTGGACGGAGGATTGTGGAAGCATGAGCTTGCCAGGTCCGCCATCCGCAGTGGCACTGCCGGGTCAAGGAAACTTATGCCGCAACTATCAGTGTCAGCGCCATACGGCACAGACACCGCATTCGAAAAGCGGATAAAAGCCTTCAATGCCGGTCTGGCGGATTTCATGGAAGAGTATGATGTCTTGCTTGGGCCGGTGGCACCAAGGCCCGCTCGGTTGCACGAAGGCACGCCGCAAAGTTTCAGTTTCTGGAACGAGTTGAGTGCCCATAACCTTAGCGGCTGCCCCGCCGTGACAGTGCCCGCAGCGCGCACTTCAACAGGGTTGCCCATTGGCGTTCAGATCGTATCGGCAGCTGGGCGCGACCATGTTGCGCTGGCAGTGGCTAAAGCCATCCAAACCCGGCTGAATTGCAGCTCCAATCCAAAAGTCTAGACAGCAACAGACTGAACATTTTTTCATTCTAGTAATTACTGCACTCTGAGTAGAGAAGCTTGGTCAAACCGCCAGATGCTGTGCATAGACTAAACTGGTGCGATGTGCGTAAAATGACATTTACCCGACGCTGGTGCATCGCATTGACGTCAACCATAGGGACTTTTGATTTAGAAAGTTTCAGCAGTTGATTTTCCAAGCTTGGCAGTTTCTTGCAATGAGACGGGCTTTAGCGGGGTGCGAATTCGAAAAGATCCAACTTCATCTTTGTGGTGTCCGCTTTCCTGGGCCAACAGCTCAGTTACAGTGAGCCCGCAATTTCGCCCCTGGCAGTTGCCCATACCTACCCGGCTGTAGGCTTTTGCCTGATTGGGACCAGCGCATCCCGCACGCGCGAGATTTCGGATTGTTCCTGCCGTAACATTTTCGCACCGGCAAATGATAACATCATCTCCAGGGCACAAAATGGCCTTTGGCGGAGCGTAAAGGATATCAAGAAAGGATCGAGGCGGTAATTCGCGGGTCAACTCAAGTGTCGGCGCCTTGGCTAGGGCATTAAGCAGTTGATGATCAATTCGGTTGAGTAAATGCAAAATCCGAACTGATGCCAGGCGTCCAAAACATTCCGCCGCTTTGGCACCTGCGATTCCGGCTCCGTCACCTGCAACGAACACCTTTGGATTGCTCGTTTGCCCCCATCTGTCCGTGTTTGGACGAAAACAATGTAGCCTGTCACACCAGCTATGCTCCAATTGCAGGGAGCGGGTGATTTGGGTATTCGGGACTACGCCCTGATGCAGCAGTACGTTTTCACACCCAATCGAACACTGCCGGCTTCCGACACGAAACGCCAAACCGTCAGCCCTGTCGTGTCCTTGCACGCTTAAATCAAACGCGCCAGTGTAGCGCTTCACTCCTGCTTCCTGGATCAACTGCAGGAATTTCAATCCCTTCGACAGAGTTCGCCAGCCAGCAAACACTCCTTTGATATGCCGCAATGCTCGCAAGTACGACGACATGGTTTGCGTTTCAACCAAAGCAATCGGAGGCGTGCCTGCCTTAATTAATTGCGCCGCCAACAGATAGAGCAAAGGACCCGAGCCCGCCAACACGGCGTTCGATGGCAAGAGGCTCGAAGTTTTCATCAAGATTTGCGCGGCACCAGCCGTCATAACACCCGGCAATGTCCACCCTGGAATGGGAACGGGACGTTCCAGCGCACCCGTTGCCACCAAGACGTACCGGCCTCTGACCTGATGCGGTTCCGCGGCCTTGGAGAATGTGACAACCCCGGTATTGTCGATGCCCCAGACCGTTGAAGAAGGATGATAAGTGACAGGAGCCGACAGCAGTTCGGTAACGAGAGCCAAACCCTCCGAATAATCGCTCCCCAAGATTTGCCTTTGACGGGGGCTGGAGCCGGAGAGGTTTCGAAACACCTGCCCGCCGGGGGAAGATTGCTCATCGATCAAAGTGACAGACGCCCCATGTTCCGCAGCGGTCACTGCGGCCGCCATTCCAGCGGGGCCGGCCCCGATTACAACAAGGTCCTGATCTGTCATGTGCCTTCTCCCAGGGCTTCCAGGGAACGCACAGCCATCCCGTCGGTCACCAGAATCTGGCAAGCCTGAATAGTTTCACCGTCGAGTACAACCAGGCACTCGTAACAACTTCCCATCATGCAGTAGGGCCCGCGAGCGCGGTCGGCATACTGTGCATTGCGGAAAACCCGCTCGTTGCAGGATAATAAAGCAGCAGCCAAAGTATCGCCTTCTTGGGCCTGCAGCGTCTTGCCATTGAATGAGAAGAGGATCGTCTCGCCATCCTGGTTAATTCGCTGAAACATCGAACCGGTCCATGTTGAAGGCTGTCAAATCGGGCGCGTCGCTTTCACCGGCTATCCAGCGTGTCAAATGTTCCGAGTGAGCGGCAGCAAGTGTAATTCCGCTATGGCAAGTGATTAAAAATGCACCGGGATGATCCGTTGACTGCGCATAGATTGGAAATCCATCAGGTGATACAATCCGGAGTGCCGCCCAACTGCGCAGCAATTTGGCTCGTGCAAGTATCGGGAACATTTCAACTGCGTGACGGGCCAAGGCGGCAATCGTGGGGATGTCTTCACGATCTTCCATCCCAACCTCGGCCTTGGTCGCCCCAATTTGCACGCCGCCTTCGTTCACCTGCCGGATTTCAACGTTTGGGCGGTTCATGAGCTTTGGTAGTTTCTCTGTGATCAAAAGTTGCCCCTGCTGCGGGCGGATCGGCACTTCAAATCCAAGTTGACGGCCCAATTCCCTGGCTCCAAGCCCGGCTGCAAGCACGATTTTTTGCGCACGGCAAGTTATCCGGTTTTCCGCCTCAACGAAAAAATCATTCGCGCCCGGCGTAATGCTTCTGACCCTGGCCTGCTTTTTGATCGTTCCCTTCAGAGAACGTATTCCAAATGACAAAGCCATGATCAGACCAAATGGGTTCAGATGCCCATCTTCAGGCGAATAAATGGCACCCGCAACGGTCGTGCCGATGTTGGGCTCTTCCCGTTTTAATGCTGTGTGACCCATGACTTCGAAAGGATATACCCCCTCCAGTTGTCTTTTGAGGGTTTCATACTTTTTTGTATCCCGTTCCATGTCCTGCTCGTTCAAGTAAATGGAATATCCGCCATCCTGCACCAATGAAACACACTGGCCCGAGCGTTCCTCCAGTTCATTGACAAAGGCAGGAAAGTGTGCAGCCGAGCGCTGGCTCCATTTGGCATATTCAGGGTATGATAGCCCTTTTCCCTGAACCCAGACCAAGCCGAAATTTCCGTGAGATGCGCGGTAGGCAACATCCCCTTCATCGAAAACACAAATCGTCTTGCCGTGCTTCAAAAGGCCATAGGCAATCGACAGCCCGACAATGCCTCCGCCGACAATTACGTATTCCGCATCCAATGATGCACTCCCCCGCGTTTGGTCTGTTTCGAACCCTTAACTGATACACTTCCTTGAGAAACGACCGGTCCACGCCGTCCTTGATTTTTGATATTCGCAGGCTTGCGTCTGATTGTCTCGTCAACATCGCCGCAGCTCGCGTGATAGCCGTCATCCGATAATCAAACCCATCGGAACGGGAGTTCAACTCCAATGGAACCTGAGCGCCTGAAACCAGAAAAGCTGGTCGCGCGTTGCCGTGTAATTTCCGAGCCTTACACGCCTATTTGAGTGGCGAGATATGTGTCAAAAGGTCTGGCGAACAGTCTAGACCGGTGGCATTTTTTAGCTGCTTCTGCGTGGCCAAGGTGTTTGGTGTTGCAATAGATGTTGGTTGAAGCCAGCAAATTCAGCCTTTCCAAACAGAAGTGCTGCCCATGGACGGAACCGTATCGGAATTCGCTCTGACAACCGATGTGCAAGGCATTTTTTAAGCACTGATGAGCCTCCTCCTATTTCAAGACGATTTGTGTGGCGCTGCATGTCGTATCTGCCGAAGGTATTCTTTATAAAGCAAACGCGTAAATCGACCGGGTTCGCCTGTCCCGATTTTTTGTCCATCGATCTGAACTACTGCCTGGATGTAGCTTGATGATCCGGTCAATATCGCTTCATCCGCGGCGAGGGCTTCCTCTAACTGAAATTTGCGCACCACATATTCGAGCCCCATTTCATCTGCTACACGAAGCATCGCCCGACGTGTTATGCCATGCAAAATGTTGTTGTCCGCAGGCCGCGCAAAGAGCTGGTCACCTTTGACAATAAAGAAACTGGACGCTCCGCCTTCAGTTACGAACCCCTCGTCGTCAATCAGAAGGGCTTCATAATCACCTGCAGCATGAGCGTTCGCTTTTGCAATCACCTGGCCCAACAAATTCGTGGTTTTGATATCGCGGCGCTTCCATCGTAGATCGATATGGCTCCGCATCGTGACTGACAGAGGATCCTTATCAGGTCCATCCGACCCGTGTGGCTGAATGAACGCCAGAACATTCGGGTTGACATCAAGCCCATAGACAAAATTGCGATCCGCTTCTCCCCGTGTAATCTGCAGGTAGATGAAACCACGCTGCACTTGATTTCTGGAAATAAGCTGCTCAAAAATCTCGGCGTATTCCGCATCCGAATGCGGATTATTGAAATTCAGCTTTTGAAAAGAGCTTTTCAACCGATCAAGATGCATTTCTTGGTCGAACGCACGGCCGTCCAAGACACCAAGACCTTCATAAACTGAATCTGCAAACAGAAACCCGCGATCGAATACAGAAATCCGTGCGTCCTTCCCTTTCAAGTAAGTGCCATTGAGATAAACAATCCTCTCTAAGTAGTTCGCCACAGCTTCCCTCCGGAGATCGATGTACTAGGTTTGGCGCGCCGGCAGTTCACGGTCGGGCGGCACCGATTTTGTTTCTTCATACCCGCAAATCTGCGTTTGATTGGCGCTTCCACGTCGCCGCAGCCAACGTGATAGCCAGTATCCGTTTATCAGGCCCGTCGGAGCGGGAGTTCAGCACCACCGGAACCTGAGCGCCTAGGAGCAGAGAGGCGGTTTGCGCGTTGCCGTGCAGCTTCCAAGCCTTAACTATTGAATTTGCCGAGGTGATATTTGGAAACAAAAGGACGTCGGCATTTCCGGCAACTTCAGAGGCGCCCAGGTTTTTGATTAGTGCTGCCTTTTTGCTGACGGCAACGTCATATCCAAACGGGCCGTCAAAAGACAAACCGGCCGAACAGTTCGCACGGTAGCTTTCTGCCATCTGAGCAAAATCAATCGATCCGGCGACAGATGAGCTTGGCTTTTCACTTGCAGAGACCGCGGCAACGCGAACGGTATGGTAGCCAAGATGTTCAAATAGACCAACGGCATTAGCGACGATGGCCCTTTTTTGATCCAGGTCAGGTTCGGGAATGATCCCGTTATCTGTCGCGGCAAGCAATTTAGGGTACGAAGACATTTCTGCAACCGTCACATTTGAAAGGGTGCCAGTGCCGCGAATGCCATCCTGCTTGTCTACGATGGCTTTCAGGTAGGTACGGCTGTCGACATGCCCTTTTACCAAAATCTGGGCCTCGCCGGTTCTGACCGAGCGGACTGCAAGCTGAGCGCACATCTGATCGTCATCCGCTGAAACAAGCGTCATTTTCCCTCTGCACGCATTGTTCGCGGCATGCACATAGGCACTGGCGTGTTTGACGGTGACAATCGCATAACAAACCAGTCCGCTCTCGATCGCCTTAACGATGGTGGTACAGACAGTTTCACTATCGCCACCAGCCACGGCGATCCGTACAGGACCATGTTTTTCTGCGATCTCTCGGATCTGAGTGAATGAGGTTAGCGCCATATCAGGCCCTTTCCACCGGCCAAGACATTGCTGTTTCGCTGCCGGAAAGAATACGTACCGCCCCCTGTGCCAAGGCCAAGCATTCGTCGCTGCCGGGGTAAATGTAACAGGGCGCGAGCTTGGCGGTCTTCTTCCTTAAGTAACCTGTGACAGTCCGGCTATTTGCCATTCCGCCCGTGATAACGATCCCATCCAGATCAAAATCTGCAACCGCCGCCATGACACCGATTGCCTTGCTGATCTGATAAAGCATTGCATCGTAGATCAATCTTGCGCGCTCGTCGCCTTGCGCCACCATTTCCTCGACCTTGCGCACATCTTTGGTTCCCAGGTATCCGTAAAGCCCACCTTGACCGTAGAGCTTGCCCAAAAGTTCCGCCTTCTCGTATTTTCCCGAGTAGCAAAGCTCGATCAGCGGAAGAGGGGGCAACCCGCCCGAACGCTCTGGAGAGAAGGGCGAACACTCCATCCGGTTGGAGGAGTCGACGATCCTGCCATCCATTAGCATGGCCACAGAAATTCCGGCTCCGAGATGCGCGACTACTGCACGAAGCTCCTCAAAAGGTTTTCCTATTTCACTCGCCAGACGCCTGCCGCAGGCTCTAACATTTAACGCATGCACAAAACTAAACCGCGATATGTCTGCAAAACCTGAAATACGAGCAACGGGGGGCAGTTCATCGACGCTGACCGGGTCTACAACAAACGCTTTTACCCTGTGTTTTTGGGCGATTTCCCGAGCCAAAGGAGCACCCAGATTGCTGGCGTGTTGATAAACAGGATGATTGAAGCAGAAATCGACCAGTTCCTCATTTACTTCGATCACGCCTGACGGGACCGGCGTCAGCATTCCGCCACGGCCCACGCAAGCCAGGATTGGGTCATCCTGCAAGTGGTCGTTCAGGAATGTCAGGACCGATTTCATTCTGAATGAAAACTGATCGGGAATGCAACGGAAGGCACCCATGACTGTTTCGTCATGATCCATAGTCTTCGCCGCTTTGAGAAGCACTCCCCGCGAATCAAGGGTGTAAAGCGCACACCGGGTGGTCGTTGATCCCGGGTTGATGGCGAGTATGCAGCCATTTGACATGAGCTTTCCCTTTTGCGGCAGGCTGGAAAATTAGCAGGCTTGGGCCGTGTTTGACGCTGGAGTTAGGCCCGCGAGGAACTTGCAAATACGGCCGAGACCTTGCCTTAGTTCGTTTTCTTCCAAGGCGAAGGTGACCCGAACCATATCCTTGAGCTCTGGGCCGAACAGTTCAGCATTCAGCACCGATACGCCAGTTTCCGCATATAGTTTGCGGACAAATTGGTCTCCGCTCAGACCGGTCTGCGCAACGGGCAGCAATATGAACATACCGGATTCCGGCGCCAGCACACTGGCATTTCCCTGACCGGAGAGGATTTCAACAGCAATGTCGCGCAGATGCCGGTAGTGATCCTTCAAAACGCTGGGATTCATCCCAATAGCCTTGACGCCTGCCAGCTGGATGAAGCCGGGAAGGCCGTAGGTCATGGCCAGCGACAGAGCTGACGCGCTGTTGCTGAAGGTCTCCGGCCCGCACGCCCAACCGATGCGCCAGCCTGACATCGAATGCGACTTGGAAAGGCTACCGATTGTAATGCAACGTTCGACCATTCCAGGCAGCGACATCATCGGCACAGGATCCTCGTCATAGGCAAGCAGGCGGTACACCTCGTCGGCGACAACCCACAGATCGTGCCTAATGGCGACGTCGGCTATCGCTTCTAGAACTTCACAGGAAAACACGGTGCCGGTTGGATTAACCGGGGAAGCAAAGAAGATTGCCTTGGTTTTTTTTGTAACAAGCGCATCTAGTTGCCCCACATCGGGTTGAAATCCCAGCTCTGCCGGGCAGGGCAGACGAACGATCCGGGCGCCAAAGGCGCCTAGCGTCGCCCCATAGGTGACATACATCGGATCGGCCACGATTACTTCGTCACCGACCTCAAGCAAAAGAGCGCTGGCCATGAACAATGCATTCTGCGTGCCGGCGGTGATCGTGACGCTATTGGCTGTGCATGCAACACCTGACGCGTTTGAAAGATGCTCCGCCACGGCCTTCCTAAGAGGAAAAATTCCCCGTGGTTCGACGTAATGCGTGGCCCCGCTTTGCATTGCCGAGCAGGCTGTTTCTACAACTGCCGGATCGGTGTCGATGTCATTGTCGCCAACGCTCATGACAATCACGTCTTCGCCGCTTGCCTTCGCGTGTTTGGCCTGCATGTGGATATCCCAAGCCGCTGCCCCCTGATCCGCGATACGGTCCGCAAGTTTTGTCAATTTCATGCTCCGGTTCTCCCGGTGTCTGACAGGGCTTCGAAATAAACCGTTTCGGGGATTTCGATCAGAGCAGGGCCATCTGCGTTCAGTGCATCTCGAAGGGCATCCGGCACTTCCGAAGCATGTTTAACGCGCTCAGAGGTCCACCCGAAGGATTTGGCAAGCGTCACGAAATCAGGCGGCGTGGCCTCTACGCCGACTGGACGCACATTAGCGCCGGTCATGTCATCGCGGATTTGCCCCAGTGCCGCGTTGTTCCAGATAATGTATACGATAGGCAGATTTTCCTGAACCGCCGTCGCCATTTCCTGAATTGTGAACATCGCCCCGTAGTCGCCGGCAATGGCGACAATGGGGCGATCCGGGTCAGCGACGCGAGCGCCAAGGGCCGCGGGTAACGCATACCCAAGCGTGCCGTAGCCCGTTGGCTGCAAAAAGCACCCAGGACGGTCGAACGGCAAGTAACGGTTGGCGGTATAAACAACCTGCGCCATGTCTCCGGCAACGATGGTGTCTGCGGGCAGGGTATCGCGCAGGTGTTTCAGAAACGCCATATGTGCGCTTTGTTTGACCGTCAGGCTGTCCATCTGTTCTTGCAGACAGGAGGCGACTCGCGACGTCACTTCAAACTTCAATGCTCCGGAAGAGTGGTCGCTTAGGGCGCCCGCCAGATGGGCTGCCACCTGCCCGGCATCACCATGGAGTGCAATGTCCGCGCCATAGTTGTCCTCTAGTTCCTGTCGATCAATATCCGCCCGGATCAATAGACCTTTGAACGCGAAATCATCACTCCAAATATCCGTTTGTGCCAGGTCACTGCCAAGAACCAGGATCACGTCGCACTCATTCAGCAATTCCTGCGTATGGGGGACCGATAATGTCGCGCCGAGATTGAGCGGGTAGGCGTGAGGGACCGCCCCTTTGGCAGCGATGGTTGTGACGACAGGCGCAGACAAAGTTTCTGACAGCCGTAGTACGTCGCTACCGGCGGCTTTCGCACCGCCCCCAACGATGATGGCAGGGCGCTTGGCTTCCTTGAGGCATACGGCCGCCTTGTCCATATCTGCGCGGTTTGCCGTGGCGGGTGCAACCGGCGCACGGGCACACCAGCGCTCGCTTACAGTCTGAGCAAAGACGTCCAGCGGGATTTCGACATGGGCCGGCCGCGGACGCCCCCCCTGAATCATCCCGATTGCATCTGCAATCAGATTTGGAATATCTGAGGGCTTCAACGCCGTTCCGCCTGCCGCAGTAATGGGTCGCGACAACGCTCGCTGATCTGTGGTTTCGTGCAGACGCCCCCATTTTTTACCCAGGGACCAGCTTTCATTCACGGAGCTGACCACCAGCATCGGAACCGAATCCGAATAGGCCTGGGCAATCGCGGTCGAGGCATTTGTCAGGCCGGGTCCCGTGATCAGAAAACATAGGCCCGGCTTGCCGCTGATCCGCGCATACCCATCGGCCATGAAACCCGCCCCCTGTTCGTGGCGGGCAAGGATATGGCGCATCTTGCCGTCCTGCAGGCCGCGATAGAGTTCCACCGCATGGGTGCCGGGAATACCGAACACTGTATCAAAAGCATAATCCGCAAGCAGATCAACCAGCGCTTCACCGCAAGAAAGAGTAGTCGTCATAGGTTGGGCTTTCTGCGTCAGAGAGCGAGGCTGATGCGCATGGCATCCAGCATGGCCGTGTGGATGTCGCGACACGAAACCGCATCGCCGATAGCAAACAGCTGAAACCCTCTTTCGTTGTCTGCGCCTGGCTGCGGGGCTGCCGCAATGGCGCTTTCGATGTGAGTCACACCCCGATTGACCGACTGATCTCTCAATTCTGCAAACAGTTCGTCATTCGGGAATGTACCGTTTTCGATGATCAGATGGTCTGCGCTAAATTCGCAGGTGTCTCCAGCAAGGATATTCTCAAACTGGGCGGTGACGCGATTGCCATCTCGCCTAGCACTGACCAGGCGATGATCTACCGTAATCCGCACATTGTGCTGATAGAGGCGCTCCATGAAATGCGGGCGTTCGACCTTGCCGGTTTCATACGCGGCAGCCGAGTCGGGCGTAACCAAATGGACAGTGACACCACGCGATCCCAGATGATCGGCACAAGATGGTGCATGCTGCCGTCCCAGATTATCAACGATCAACACGGTGCCGGATACTACATCAGGGTTGGCGAGCACATCCCAGGTCGACAGAACCGGCGCTGAGATGTCGGCGTCGCTACCCTGGGGGATACCGCCGGTTGCGACAAAAACGACATCCGGTTCTTCGGCAAGAATGTCATCCGCTTCTGCGAAACTATTCAGACGCTGGTCAACGCCCAGTCTGTCAATCTCGGCAGCCAGCCAGTCTGTGATGCCAATCAGATCCCGCCGCCAGGATGCTTTGGCAGCAAGCTGAACCTGACCGCCCAACCGATCTGCCGCTTCGAACAAGATCACATCATGTCCGCGCTCGGCCGAAACGCGCGCTGCCTCCATCCCACCGGGACCGCCGCCCACAACAACAACCTTTTTCTTGCGCCCGGTGCTTCGCGGAACATCATGCGGCATGAATTTTTCCCGCCCAGTGGAGACGTTGTGGATGCATTGACGATAGGTCGAACAATAGGTGGCCCCGACACAGGGGCGAATGCGGTCTTCTTGACCGGACGCAATCTTTTTGACGATGTTTGGGTCGGCAATATGGCCACGGGTTATCCCAACAAGATCGATCAGGCCATCGCGGATGGCATAGCGAGCGGTGGCAATATCGGTGATCCGGGTCGCATGAAACACCGGCATGTCGACTTCGCGCCGAAACGTTCCTGCCATTTCAAGGAACGGAGCAATGGGACGTGCCATACCGGGCATGTAGTCCGCCAGACCCTTATAGGTGTCCAGGTGCCCGTGAACGACACCGAGGATATCGACCAGCCCGGCATCGCGGTAGAGGCGCGCAATTTCAAGGCATTCATCCTGGGTCAAGCCACCTTCAAAACCCTCTTCCATCGGCATGCGCAGACTGATGACAAAATCGTTCCCTGTGCGCCGGCGCATCTCTTCCAGAACAAGACGGCCGAACCGCGCCCGGTTTATGACCGAGCCACCAAAATCGTCTTCGCGCAAGTTTGTGTGGCGCGACCAGAACTGATCTACAAGATGCCCGGTCGCCAGCAACTCGCACCCATCAAGGCCACCTTCTTTGCAGCGCCATGCCGCGTCGCCAAAAGCATTGACCACACGGTCGATGTCTTCCGTCGTCATTTCCCTGGCGAATGTCCGGCTCATCTCTTCGCGGCTTCGCGACGGCGCAATTGTCGGCAGCCAGTTGCCGCCGAACGACGAAGTGCGCCGACCCATATGGGTGATCTGGCACATGAGCGCCGTCTCATGTGCGTGCAACCGTTCCGCAAAGCGTTGGAAATCCGGAATAATGGCGTCATTCGACAGGTCGAGCTGACCGAACATAGGAGGTGAATCCGGCGCAATGTTCGAAGCACCTCCAAACATCGTCAGCGCCAACCCACCTTTGGCCTTCGCCTCGTGGTACAGTTGATAGCGTTCACCTGGCCGCCCGTTCTCGGCGTACGAAATCGCATGGCTTGTCGAAATGATCCGGTTTTTCAGCGTCAAGTGCCCTAGCTGCATCGGCTTGAGCAAAGGATCGCGAACCATAACATTATCCTGTGTCACGGCATCTATTCCATCGCTTCGGGAATTTGGGTTTTACGGCGGGCGATGAATTCGCAAAGCGCCTCATCCACTTCTAGATCCAAGTGAGGTGCCTCATAGTCATTCAACATGGATTTCCACAATCCATTGGCACGGGTAGCGGCATCTTTTCCGCCTTCATCCGTCCATTGCTCGAACGATTGTGAGTTTGAAATCGACGACTCCAGAAACACATCCTTGTACCGCGCCATCGTGTGGGCCGATCCTAGGAAGTGGTTGCCAATTCCCACTTCGCGAAAGGCGTCCAGACCCAGCTCTTCATCGTCGATCCTGATACCTTCCAACATTCGTTGAAGAATGGCGGCGTTGTCCGCATCCATCACGAATTTCTCATAAGACGTGCATAATCCTCCTTCATAGGAGCCCGCCGCGTGGATGACGAAATTCGAACCGGCCTGCGCTGAGGCCATCAGGAAACTCATGGCCTCCTGCCCGGATTGGGCATCCGGCAGCTTGGAAGTTGAATAAGACCCGCCACCCCGCATAGGAATGCCCAACCTGCGAAACAGCTGTGCTATGCCGACTATGGCCAGCATAGGTTCCGGTCCGCGAGACGGGGCGCCCGAACGCATGTTCATGGCCGATGACAGAAACCCGGCTAGAACTGGTGTGCCGGGGTTGATGAGCTGAGTAAGCGCGGCTCCGGCCATCGATTCTGCCAGCCCCTGCACAAGATTGGCCGCAATCGTGGATGGTCCCGTCGCCCCCGCAATCAGAAAGGGCGTGATTGCAACTGCCTGCCCGGCCCGCGCATAGATCTTCAGCGCCGCCAGCATCGTATCGTCCATGATCAGGGGTGAGTTCACGTTGATGATGCTGGTCAGGTAACATTTGCTTGCGTCAAAATTGTCGCCGTGAAGGATCCTGATCATCTCAAGACTGTCTTCAGCGCGGCTTCCGGCGGTCACTGCCCCCATGAAAGCTTTGTCGGAATACTTTATGTGCGCATAGAGGGTATCAAGATGACGATGAGACACCGGAATGTCGGTCGGTTCACAAATCACGCCCCCCGAATGGTGCAATGACGGGGACATGTAAGCGAGCTTGACGAAATTCTGCAAATCCTTGATCTGTGCGTAGCGCCGCGGTTCGTCCTGGGACATGACGAACGGAGGTCCGTAACAGGGGACAAGGACAGTGTTCTTACCCCCGACCCAGACGGACTTCTCAGGATTTCGGGCATGTTGAACAAATTCTGACGGTGCCGTGGCCTGAACAAGACCACGCAGCATTCCCTTTGGAAATCTAACCCTTTCACCATCAACTTCGGCCCCGGCATTCTTCCAGATCCCCAGGACTTCGGTGTCGTCCCTGAACTCCATGCCAATTTCCCATAAGAGGGTGTCAGCAGCCTCCTCAATCTGGGTGAGCGCTTCGTTGTCCAAAACCTCCCAATAAGGTGTTTTGCGCGCAATATATGCCGCAGCTTTCTGTACCTGAGTTTTCAGGTTGCCGTCTCCGCGTCCTCGACGCGTGTTTCTTTTTCGCCGGGATTGACCGTTCATTTCTCTACTCAGTTTGATAGTTAGTCTGCGATCTCAAGATCTTTGGCGGTTTCCAGGATAGCGCTCCGCTCATCGATCGCGTCTTCCAGCCAACCGGGCCGGAGACGCGGAACAGACGCCATGAGAACCTTGGTGTAGGGGTGCTGCGGATCGTGAAGAATTTCAGCCGTCTTGCCTGCTTCGACGATCTCGCCATGATACATCACGACCACTTCTTCGCAGAGAGCGGCGACTGTCGAAATGTCGTGGGTAACAAACATGAAGGACAAGCCCAAGCGTTCACTCAGTTCACGGATCAGATCAATCACGGCTTCCCGGACGACCGCATCTAGGGCCGAGGTGACCTCGTCGCACAATACAATCTCGGGTTTGGCTGCAAGCGCACGCGCCAGATTTATCCGTTGTTTTTGCCCGCCGGACAGCTCCCCCGGTTTTCTGTTGGCAAACCCAGGCGGCAGTTGGACAAGATCCAGCAGTTCTTCGACGGCCTTACGGTTGGCACTGCCTTTAAGCCCCTGAAAATACGAAATCGGGCGGCCAAGGATCTTGCCGATTGTATGGTTAGGGTTCAGCGAAACATCCGCTGACTGGAACACCATTTGAACCTTGCGCAACTCGTCCAGGCTTCGTTCCCGGACAGTTTTTTTCAAAGACACGCCGTTCAGTTTCATATCGCCCTGTGCCCAGGGAAGCAGGCCAGCCAACGACCGGGCCAACGTGGTTTTTCCCGATCCGCTTTCGCCAATGACGCCGACGACCGAACCTTTGCGGATGTTCAAGTTGATGTTCTTCAGAACCGGAATGGCGGGCAGCCCTTCAGAGTTAATCGGGCCATATCCAGCAAGGACATCCGTGATTTCAACCAGGACTTTGTCTTCTGTTGTGGTGTCTTTAATCTCGGCTTTGTCTCTTCGCTTGTTCAGGGACAGTTCCGGGTCGGCAGCGCTCATCAGCACTTTGGTGTAATCATCTTGCGGGTTCAGCAAAACCTCTGCGACAGGTCCTTGTTCCTGGATTTCTCCGTTCAAAAGAACAACCACGCGGTCGGCGATCTGGGCCACAACGGCAAGATCATGACTGACATAAATCGCTGCAGATCCGCTTTTTCGAATGAGGTTTTTGAAGGACTTCAGAACCTCGATCTGCGTCGTGACGTCAAGCGCCGTGGTTGGCTCATCCAGCAGGATCAGCTCGGGCCCACTGCACATCGCCATCGCCGCCATCAATCGCTGCAATTGCCCTCCGGAAACTTGGTGGGGATATCGTTGGCCTATTGTGTTCGCGTGCGGCAGATTCAACTGCTGATACAGATCAAGCGCGCGCGCTCCGGCCGTGGAAGCGGGCATCTTGTTGTGTTCCAGGACCGGTTCGATAACCTGATCAGTAATTGTCATCGCTGGATTGAAACCGGCAGCTGCACTTTGGGCCACGTAGCACACCCGATCGCCACGCAGTTCCCGAAGGGCCTGGCCTTCGAGGGCTCGAATGTCCGTATCACCCAGAGTCACCGTCCCTTGCGAGATTTTCAGGCCCGGTTTGGTGTATCCCATCGCTGACAAGGAGATTGTCGTCTTGCCCGATCCGGATTCACCGACCAGCGCCACCACCTCGCCCGGCATGATGTCCAGATCAATGTTTTGAACGATCGGTTCCATATTGGGCCGGGCAGGTTTTTCGACTTCGATCTGAAGCCCGCGGATCTTTAGCAATGCGTTCATCAGATCATCCTCTTGGCAAAACCACGTCCGCCACCGGCGGCGTAGTCATCGACGATCAGGTTGAGACCAATGGTCAGCGACGCGATGGCAAGCGCAGGAAACACCGGGGTCCAGCCGCCCGCGTTCAAGGCGCCCATGTTTTCCCGAACCATTCCTCCCCAGTCCGCTAGCGGGGGCTGCACGCCCAGGCCGAGAAAGCTGAGGCCGCTCATGAACAGGATGGCAAATGACAACCGAATGCCGAAATCCACGACCATGGGCACGACGATGCTAGGAAGGATTTCGTGGAACAACAGCCAAGATGTACTTTCACCTCTGGCACGTGCAACTTCTATATAGTCCAGTTGATTGACATCCATCGCCAGCGCCCGAGCGATCCGGTACACGCTGGAGGCATAAATCACACCCGTTGCCCCGATCAGGATTGTGACGGAAGAGCCAAGCGCGGCAATCAGAACCAGACCCATCATAATGGTCGGAAAAGACAGAAGCGCGTCGTTGATCCGGCTGATTATCGCTTCTGTCCAGCCACCTTTGACCACCGCAAACACGCCCAGAGACGTCCCGATAAAGGAGGCCAAAAGCGTTGCGGCAAAGGCCATTCCCAGGGTCAGACGTGTACCATGGATCACCCTTGAAAGCACATCGCGTCCCAGATAGTCGGTACCGAACCAGTATTCAGATGTTGGGTTCAGATAGCTTTCATATGATGGAAAGTCGTTTGGATCATATGGGGCGATAAAGTCGGCGAAAATTGCAACGAATACCCAGAAAACCACGACCGAAGCACCTGCCCAGCCCATGAATGTCAGTTCCAGTCTACGTTTGGGGAGAGCATCTCCACGTGCGGCATTGGCCATGAAACCAACCTCTCAAGTCTTTGGGTTGCGAAGCCGAGGATTCGAAACAATTGCAATAATGTCCGCCAGCAGCATGAAAATGATGTAGGCGGCGCAAAACACCATGGCGCAGGCTTGAACCACCGGGAAATCCCGGGTTGCGACCGCATCGACGATCAGCTTGGCCAACCCCGGATAAGCAAATATTGTCTCGGTTATGACCACACCGCTTATCAAATACGCGAGGTTCAGCGCGACGACGTTGGCAATGGGGCCGATCGCGTTGCGTAGCGAGTGAACAAAAATCATCCGCCAGCGACGCACGCCTTTGAGAAGTGCCATTTCAATGTAGCTGGAGCCAAGGATATTGACGATTGTGGCCCGCGTCATCCGCGTCATCTGAGCGGTAAGAGCTGCGGCCAAGGTCAGAATTGGCAGTGCCATTGTGCTAAAGAAATGGCCAAGTGAATTGAATTCCGTGACATAGGCAACGGCGGGAAACCACTGTAATCTGACCGCGAAGAATATCACCAGAAGCGTACCCAAGAGGAATTCCGGTGTTGCGACAAGAAACAGCGTGCCAACTGAAATGAACCTGTCAAACAGGCTTTCAGGATACATGGCCGCCAACAGCCCGAGGCAAACAGAAATAGGTACAACGATGATCGCCGCCACACCTGCCAGAAGCAAAGTGTTCGACAGTCTTTCGGCAATCAGAAAAGAGATATCTGCGCTGCTGGCGAGCGACGTTCCCATATCACCTGTGACGAAACCGCCAAGCCATTCAAAGTAACGAACATAAGCTGGCCGGTCTAGACCCAGCGCTTCCCGTAGCCCCGCCACTGTTTCCGGCGTGGCGGATTGCCCCAGAATGGCTTGAGCAACGTCACCAGGAAGGATTTCCGTTCCAAGAAAAACAAGAATTGTGACCAGCCAAAGGGTCAGAATTCCCACGCCTACACGCTTTGCAATCATGTCTAGCATTCAGGTTCCCCGATCAAGGAAAAAAAGGGGCCTTCATCTTCCGCGAAGGCCCCAAGTTTCAGGGAGAATTCAGCTTTCCAGCCAGACTGAGTCGGCAAAGTTGAAACCGCCCATGCCGCCGGTTGGCACTGGTGTCAGGCCCTTCAACTTGCTGGAACGCGCATCCAGATAGTCGATGAACATCGGAATTGCGTTGCCACCATCTTCCGAGATGATCTTCTGGACATCGCCGTAGATCTGCTTGCGCTTTGCAGCATCCACCGTCACACGGCCCTCTGCGATCAGACCATCCAATTGCGGATGCTGAACCTTGGTTTCATTCCATTTGGCCGTAGACGTCCAGGCCAGTGACAGGATCATGTCATAGGTCGGACGCGCATTCCATTCTCCGCCATAGAAACCGCGGTTGAGCCAGATATTGCTCCAATAGCCATCGCGCGGTTCACGCTTGAGGTCAATGTTCAGGCCAATCTGCGCCGCTTCACGTTGCAGGAACTGGCCAGTCTCGATCGAGTTAGCCGCCGCGTCGCTGACATGCAGTTCCAGTGTGGCACCATCCATTCCGGCCTCTCTGAGGTGGAATTTCGCCTTATCGTGATCCAGCATGTGCTGTTCGATTTCACCGTTGTACAGCGGGCTGGAGGGCGCGATCGGGTGATCGTTCCCCAATTGGCCATACCCCTGCGCCACCGTTTTCAGCAACCGCTCGCGATCAATCAGATACTTGATCGCCAACCGCAGGTGCTTGTTGTCCATTGGCGAGATGGAGTTGTCCATCACCAGCTGCGAAAAGCGCGGCGCGCCGGTTCGGATGACCTCGACACCCTCTCTGGCATCAATTTCCTTGGCGGCGGTCGCCTTGATCTGGCTGATCATGTGGACATCACCAGTGTAAAGCGCGTTGATCCGCGCGCTGTCGTCCGCGATGCCGAAAAACTCGATCTCGTCAACGTAGGGGCGATTGTCTTTGAAGTAGTTTTCATTGCGCAAGGCAATCGAGCGTACGCCGGGCGTGAACTCTCCCACTGTAAAGGGGCCTGTGCCGATAGCGGTTGCAAATTCTGTGGTGCCATCTGGGATGATCATAAAGTGGAATGTTCCAAGCATGACCGGAAGATCGCTATTCGGGGCATGCAAGCGGACAATCACTTTGTTGGGGCCATCGGCAGCGACTTCGGATATCTGATCCGCCAGCGCTTTGGCGCCTGAACCGACGGCTTCGTCCTTGTGGCGCATGATCGAGAAAATCACGTCATCAGTTGTGACGGTTTTTCCGTTATGGAATGTCAGGCCATCACGAAGCGTAAATATCCATTCGCTGGCATCTTTGCCTGGCTCGAAAGACTCAGCCAGCTCAGGCTGGGCTTCGGCATTTTCATCAATCCGGGTCAACCCGTTGTAAAACATGTGCGCGCGGGCATAGTCTGTGCTCAGATTGACGTGCGCGGGGTTCAATGTGTCCGCGGCGCTGGTCGAATGGCCGGCGACCCGTAGACGCCCACCTTTTTGGGGTGTCATTGCGAGAGCCCGCCCCGCGGTGCTGATCAAAGTGCCCGCAGTTGCCGCAGTGATGCCCATTGCACCGAGCCAGCTCATCGCTGTGCGGCGCGACATCTGGCCCTCCTCAGCCAGAATTTTCTTAACGACAGCTTCTTCCGCTGAGTTGAGCGTTACTTTTTTGGAACCCATTCCATCCTCCCGTTGAATGCAAAGAATCCTGCTAGAAGGCAGAATTTTTAAGTAGAAGAGGCTCAGGCCGCATAAAAAGCAACTCCACAAATGATCGGAATGATGTTACAATAAGTCATGACTGGCTCGTTTAAAAAAATCCCATCAGGAAGCCAGCTGCGCACATTTGCAGCAGCCGCTACTTACGAGAACTTCTCAGAAGCGGCGGAAAGCCTTGGCGTTACACAGGCGGCTGTCAGCCGGCTGGTCAAGAAAACCGAACAACAACTGGCATTTAAGCTGTTCAAACGCTCACCCAAAGGGGTAACGCTCACACAACACGGGCAACACCTGTTCGACGTGGTAAACAAGAGCTTTGACGAAATCACCAAAGCCATTGAAGAAATCCAAAAGGACATGCAGGGCCAACAGGTCGTCCTTTTGTCGGCTTCTTCGGCCTTCGTCACACATTGGCTGATTCCCAGGATCGGTGGCCTGGCGGCAAAGCACCCTGAAATCGAACTCCGATTTCAAATACTGAGCGGAGAACCGGTTGGTGAACTGGGGTCAGCCGATTTAGGCGTGCGCCTTGAGGGGACGTGTAGCGCGGTCCCGGTGATTAACGAGTTTGCAAAGGAAGCAATTTTGCCCGTGTGTTCACCCAAGTACTATGCCAATTTCAATCAACCTGAAGAAAATCTCTTCCAGGGCGGTCATACGCTGATTCATTTTGCAAACCCACGCGTATCCTGGAACGACTTTCTGCAGATGGCGGAGATGAAATTACCGTCGGTCAGCCGGGAAATAACTTTCAGCGACTACTCCGTTGTTTTACAAGCGGCACTTGCCGGTGAAGGTGTGGCATTGGGCTGGGAACACATCGTGCGGCAGCTCGTGGATCATGAACTGCTAGTACCAGCTTTCCCGGCAAAAATTGAAACGGGGAATTTTTATCAGCTCTTTAGAAACAGAAACGCGAACAACAGCGATGCATTGGACAAGGTCATCGGTTGGTTCTCAAACGAGATGCAATGCTAATCTGGGTTTCTGACTGTGATGTTCAAGCGCTACTTCGCTCAGTAGCTTGCTCGATGGTGCTCAGAAAATGGTAATGTCCAAAATTCACGTACCTTCGAACTTCACAAGTGTCGGGCTAAGGAAGGCTAGATCGTCACATCAGCATCACGCGCCCATGCCGCGGGAGCGGCTTAGTCCCAGAGCCCTCATTACCGATGCTGCACATCCTATCGAATGACATGGTGTGTTTGCGGCGGCCGCTCTCCCAGGGCGAACGAGGTCCGATAAGATCGGCCTCAGCAAAAGCCAGCCGTGAAGGAGAACGACCATGTTGCATTATGTTGGTCTGGACGTGTCCGTCAAATCCGTGTCGATCTGCGTTGTCGATGAAGATGTCGAGGTGCTGGCGCGCGGCGAAACCAGTTCGGATCTGGACGAGATTGCATCGTTTATTTCCGAACATTCCGCCAAGCCCGAGCGAGTGGTGCATGAGAGTGGCATCCTGGCCATCTGGCTCACCCGCGAGCTGGAGAAACGCGGCCTTCCGATCATCTGCATTGATGCCCGCCTGACGGACAAGGCGCTGTATGGGCGGTATCAACAAGTCCGATACCGATGATGCCGAAGGGCTGGCGCATCTGGCCCGCACCGGCTGGTTCAGCCGGGTTTACATCAGAAGCGAGGCGTCGGAGCGGGTTCGCGTGCTCATTGGCGCACGGGAGCGTCTGATCAGGATGCGCAAGGACCTTGAAGCGCATGTTCGAGGCGTGCTGAAGGTTTTCGGGGTCTGCATGGGTTCAGTAGGCCGTGCAAACCTGCGGCAGGGCTTCCGCGACCAACTCGCCGGGGCAGGCCAGACCAACCCGGCGCTCGGCGTGATGGCTGACATATTCATTCCGATCCACAGAACCCTGTGTGCGGCCGCGGAAGCGATGGACACCGATCTCAGGCTCTTCGCAAGCTAAAGCGGCCTTGCCCGCCGCCTCATGACCGTCCCGGGGGTTGGGCCTGTCGTCGCGCTCTCCTTTATCGCTACCCTCGACGATGCGGAGCGTTTCCGGAGATCGAGGGACGTCGGCGCCTTTCTCGGCCTCACGCCGCGGCGGCACCAATCCGGAGACATGGACTGGTCCGGCCGGATATCAAGATGCGGAGATCGTGATCTGCGAAGACTGCCCTACTTCGCAGCTACCAGCCTAATCACCCAGGTCAGAAAGCCATCACAGCTGCGCGCTTGGGCCTAGAGGCTGCAAAATCGGAAGGGCTTCAAGAAAGCCGCAGTGGCGGCATCCCGAAAGCTCGCCGTCGTCATGATGTGCATCTGGCGCGACCAGACAGCCTTTGAACCTTAAAAGGAACTTATCACCTGACAACCAACTGAGATCCGGCCCACAAGAGACAGGGCGGGTTCAGCGTCCTTCTGGACGGCGGCGGATCAAGCCAGTCAAAAGCGGCTGAAGGAGCGTGACGCTCACTTCGCGAATGACATTCTGGCTGGTCAGCTCCCGGACGCCATCAGGAAGCGGAAACACCGACTTCGTAGAGAACCAGGACCCCGAACGGCAATAGAACCCGCACTTGACGATCCCCCAACAGAGAACCGCTCCGTCCGGCAACATGTGAATCTGCTGCTTCAAAATTGCCGCGCTGTGGACGAATGGCCGGAAACGACGCTGCGCCGCATCGAGGAAATTTACGCTTGCGCAGAATACTCGATATTGCGAGCGCACGCAGCGAGAATATCCAATTCACAGGTTGGGCTCATAGCTGGCCTCGGGCGCAACGCAGCATCAGGGCAATAGAAACAACTTCCACCGGCGAGAACGGCCCTGAGCCGACCTCGAACCAGGGATCGCGATGCTGCACTGCGGCCCGCCAGAGCCGCCGTTCGCTGCGAGCGCAGAATCTGAAAATGTGCGAACTCACACGTCGCGGGACGAAGCTGCCGTTTGCGAGTTCCCAAGCTATGGCGGTTATCAGCCCGTTCCGGAATTGGGGCTGCTGGCTTTTCCGCATAAGGCGACCTCCGGCGCACGGTCTGCGAACAGGAAAATAGCGTAAGAAGACAAAGTCTGCGACCCGCGCCTTACGTCAAACTCGCAACGTTTCCTTGTCGGAAACTTTGTGCTGATAGGCGACTTTAGAGAGTGTGGAGTTCAAAATCCCTACCTGTTATCATCTTCGTAGGAGGGATCGGCATGGAGCGACGTTTGAGCGCTATTTTTGCCGCCGACATGGTTGGATACAGTCGGCTGATGGAGGCTGATGAAGTCGGGACACTTCGACGCCAAAAGATTCATCGTGCTGAACTCATTGATCCTGGCTTCGACGAGTTTCATGGGCGCATCGTCAAGGAGATGGGCGACGGGGTTCTTGTCGAGTTCCCAAGTGTTGTTCAAGCCGTGCAATGCGCAGTCAATATCCAAAGGGAAATGTCCGACAGGGAAGCCGGTATTTCTCACGACAGACGCATCCAGTACCGGATAGGAATTAATCTTGGCGACATCATCATAGAAGGTGACGATATCTTCGGCGACGGGGTGAACATCGCCGCGCGCCTGGAACAAATGGCTGAACCGGGAGGCATCTGCATCTCGGGCAGCGCCTATGACCAGCTTAAATCCAACCTGGATGTCGGATATGAATCGCTGGGCGACGTTCAGGTCAAGAACATCCACCGTTCAGTACGGACATATCGAGTTCTGACCGATCCTGAACGTGCAGGCCAGGTTCTCGAGAGAAAGCTGTTTGGCAAGACCAACCTTAGAAAGCACGTTGTCATTGCTGCCGGGTTCATCTGTGCGCTGCTGGTCGGCGCGGGATTGTGGTGGTCGCAGAGGTCTGGCGTCGAACCTGTCGATCCGAGCCGAATGGCGTACACGCTTCCGGACAAACCATCAATCGCGATATTGCCGTTCAAGAATCTTTCCAACGACCCTGAGCAGGAGTATTTTGCGGACGGTTTCGTCGAAGATCTGATTACCAATCTCGCACAGTCCAAGGACCTCTTTGTCATCGACGGAAATTCTTCGTTCAGTTACAAGGAGCGCGTGGTCCCCATTGGGCAGGTCGCAGAAGAACTCGGCGTTCGCTATGTTCTCGAAGGATCCGTGCGGCGTATCAATGAGAAAATCCGGATCTCTGCACAGTTGATCGACGCTTCAGCCGGCGCTCACGCCTGGGCCAAACGTTACGACAGGGCAGCCGCCAACCTGTTCGATGTTCAGGACGAGCTGAGCCGGGAAATAGCCGGCACCCTGTTGGTGAACATAAAGATTTCGGATCTTGCGAAAGCGGTGCAGAAACGCCCCGCAGACCTGTCGGCGTATGATTATGTGTTGCGCGCACGCGCCGCGTATGATGCCGGAGGCAGAGAGATGTGGCTGAAAGCTCGTGAACTGGCCGAAAAGGCCATCGCCATCGATGCCAACTACGCGCCCGCTTATTCGATCCTCGGAAACACCTACAATGACGCCTACATTACGCAGAACGAAGGGCCGGCGGCACTCGACCGTGCCGAAGCTGCGGCCACCAAGGCGATAGAATTGGATCCATTGTTGTCGACAGGCCACGAGTTGCTTGGACGCGTCTTGTTGCGCAGAGGTCGGCACAGCGATGCAATTGCCGCTATCCAGAGGTCAATTGAACTCAACCCGAACCATTCACAGCTTTATGCAAGTCTTGCGGATGCGCTGACATTTGCCAATCGCCCGAAAGATGCTGTCCAATTGATGAAAAAGGCCATGCGCCTGAATCCACTCTACCCATCCCGATACAACATGTACCTTGGCAGGGCATATTACTTTGACAGGAACTTTGCTGAAGCCTTGCCCGAGCTTGAAGCCTGTGCTGTCCGGGCACCAAAACGTCGATCCTGCCGCATATATCTGGCTCCAACATACGCGGAGCTCGGGAGACTATCCGACGCAACACAAGCAGTAGCTGATCTGCTCGAGATTGCACCAAATTTTTCCATCAGCAGCTCGGTGGAAAACCAGTTGCCATTCGTGCCGACAGCAATGGATTTTTTGGTTAGAGGCCTTCGCAAGGCAGGTGTTCCTGAATGACCGATCTGGTCCGAAGTTGCTTGCTCCGATGTCTATTTACCCCTTTGCGCTGACATCTTACTTGTCAAGTATCTATGTCACGCCAAGAGCTCTACTCGTTCACTTTATGTTCGGACAGCAATTCATCTTATTGCAGAGCGGTCGGGTAGGTCGAAGTTAGCCGGGTCGCACCGGTCAAGTATAGGCCGAGACCTGCCGCTAGCCGCACTCCGCTTGAAAGACCGCTGTCGCGAAACGCTCCATGCTTTGCAGAGGCCTTTCTGAATGTCTCTGCCATTCGTGGCCGACGCCGCGTTGGTCAAGAAGGGCTCAATGTCGTCGTTCTCGGCTTCGCAGCATTAAATTGGCCATAGTCAAATCCGGCCTTCGCTCCGGCCTATTTTGTTGAAAAACTCTTCCTTGATCGATGGCTGAACTGCTGATTCAATTCTTCCAATGGGCGGGAGGATTGGCGATGATGGGACCGAGGCAGGAAGCGCAATCGTCGCTGTTCTATGAGTTCTCAATGGAGAACCACGTTCCCCAAGATCACTTGCTTCGGTCGATTGATCGCTTTGTTGATCTGAGCAGCATTCGAACGCATCTCGCGGATTTCTACAGCCACACCGGTCGGCCATCCGTCGATCCGGAACTGCTGATCCGGATGCTGCTGGTCGGCTATTGCTTTGGCATCCGCTCCGAGCGACGGCTGTGCGAAGAGGTGCATCTGAACCTGACATATCGATGGTTCTGCCGCCTCGATCTGAATGAGCGTATCCCGGATCACTCGACGTTCTCCAAGAACCGGCATGGATGCTTCCGCGAGAGCGAACTGCTGCGTCATCTGTTTGAAACGACTGTGGCGCGCTGCATCGCGGAAGGACTGGTCAGCGGCCAGCGCATGGCAATCGATGCCAGCTTGATCGAAGCCGATGCAAACAAACAGAACTCAACGCCAAAAGAAGAATGGGACGCATCAACCATCGATCCAGAAGATGCGCCTCGCGCGGTCCGCGAGTATCTCAACACTCTGGATGAGGCGGCTTTTGGAGCTGCTGGCGAGGTGCAGCCCAAGTTCACCTCGCATTCTGACCCTGCGAGCGAATGGACGGCAGCGCGCAAGGGGCCTGCTTTCTTCAGCTATTCTGACAATTACCTGATCGACACCGACCATGGCGTCATCGTTGATGTCGAGGCCACGAGGTCTATCCGACAAGCTGAGGTCGGATCAACGAAGGCGATGTTGAACCGCGTGAAGGCAAATTTCGATCTTAATCCTGAACGGCTGATCGCCGACACGGCTTATGGCACCGGGCCGCTCTTGGGTTGGCTTGTCGGCCGCAAGATCGCACCACATATCCCAGTCTTCAATAAGTCCGGCCGCAACGATGGCACCTGGACCCGCGCCGACTTTGAGTGGGACGCAGAAAACGATCAATATGTCTGTCCCGAAGGTCACGCCCTGAAGCAGTTCCGCCGTAACTACTCAGACCCGAACAGGGGGCCGACTGGCAAGGGCACTGCACGTTATCGCGCCTTGAAAGAGGTCTGTCAGATCTGTCCATCCAAAGCCAAATGCTGTCCAAACACCGAAGCTCGCAAGATCACCCGTGAGGAGAACGAAGACGCCCGTCAGGTCGCACGCGACATCGCCAAGACCAAGCAATACGACATCTCGATGAAACTCAGAAAGAAGGTCGAGATGCTTTTCGCCCACCTCAAACGCATCCTCGGGATGGGACGGCTCCGATTACGTGGCCCATGCGGTGCAAATGACGAATTTCTCCTCGCCGCCACCGCCCAAAACCTCCGCAAACTGGCCTAGATATTCCCTGCACCGCAGCAAATGCGCAAAGCCTGAATGGAAAGGCACTCGCGCTCTGTTCAAAGCACCACTTTCTGCGTCAGCAACACGTTGTTTTTCAACAGAATCAGCCCGTTCCTGCCGTTCGCTGCAAACGCAAAAACGAAGGCCCGTCGTACGCATGGTCGCGGGCGAAACAGACCTTCACCCGGCTCGCCCGCCACTGGTCACCTACAACTGGAACAGACCCAGGGCACTCACAACATCGCGCCTTGTCGCCTCGGTGCGCTCTCGCGCCCGTTCCGTGCCCTCTTTGATTACCTCAAGGACGTATCCCCGGTCCTGGGAGAGCTGTGCCCTACGCTCGCGAATTGGGGCGATGAGCTCCTGAAGGATAGCTTCCAGACGCGCCTTGATCTTGCTATCGCCAAGCCCGCCTCTCTGATACTTGGCCTTGAGCTCGGCAAGCCCGTCCTGGTCCGGATCGAAGGCGTCGAGATAGGTAAAGACGACATTGCCCTCGATGCAGCCGGGGTCTTCGACCCGCAAATGGTTCGGATCGGTAAACATCGCCCTGACAGCATTTCGGATCTCCTCGGACGACGCGGACAGCGCAATGGCGTTGCCACCGGATTTCGACATCTTGGTCTTGCCGTCGATACCGGGCAACCGGCCCGCCCTGGGGATGATCGCCCGCGCCTCGGGCAACACGGCGTGGCCTGAGGTTGCGTTGATGCGCCGCACGATCTCGTTCGTTTGCTCGATCAACGGGGCCTGATCCTCGCCGACCGGCACGACCGTCGCCTTGAAGGCTGTGATGTCCGCCGCCTGTGCCGCCGGATAACACAGAAATCCGGCGGGAATATCCCGTCCGAACCCGCGCACGCGAATTTCGTCCTTGATCGTCGGGTTCCGTTCGAGCCGCGCGACCGTGACGAAGTTCAGGTAGAGCATCGACAGCTCCGCCAACGCCGGAAGATGCGATTGCAGGCAGATGGTGGTGCGACAGGGATCAATGCCCACGGCCAAATAGTCCAGCGCGACCTCCATCACGCTGCGCCGCACCTTCTCCGGGTCATGGGCGTTGTCGGTCAGGGCTTGGGTATCCGCCAGCAGCAGGAATTGTTCATGGCTGTCCTGATAGCGCAGTCGGTTTGCAAGCGAGCCTGCATAGTGTCCGATATGAAGCGGCCCCGTGGTGCGGTCGCCTGTCAGAATGGTTGGTCTGTTCATTTGCATCTTCCCAAGAAACGAGAGGCAGCGCATCGGGAAGCTCGGAAAACAAAAGGCCGCCCATGCGGCGGCCTCGGAATACGATTGGTCATCCAAGCCACCCTGTCAGGAGGCCAGCCACCAAGTCGTTGCGATCATCAAAGTGTTTTCCATGGAACACTGACTATCGGCTGCAAGATTACTGGTCAATCAAATGGTAGAATGAGCTCGAGACTGAAGTCGGATGCGGTGCAGAACGTTCGTGATAGGGGTCGCTATGCGACGCAAGGACGACCCATTGCTGACCTTGGCCGGTTTCACTGACGCTGCAGTGTGGATTCCCTAAAGCCGACACTTGCAAAATTCAATGTCACGCGACATTTGTTCATATCTGATTTTTTGAGGCAGACAGCGTTGTCGAGTGAACCAAAGATAACTGAGACAGCAGACATTGTGCTGAAGATCGCTGCACTGGTTGGCCTTTCCGCAGCTGTGCTGTCTTTTGGATATAATCACTACATTTGCACTAAAGAGTCTTGGCAGGTTGTCTTTTCGGTTCCAGTGTTCCTGCTCGCCTTGCTCATATTCGGTTTGGCGTTGGGACTGTCCGACAAAGCTTTTGGAAGCTTCCGAGAGTTGGAAATCTGGTCAGGACCAATTTCCACACGACTGCTTCGATTTTTCCTCTATTTGATTGGATACTTTTCTGAGGTGTCTTTTGGTGCTGTCGCAATATACACATTCTTAGCCGCTGGAAACGTACCAAATTGCGTTGGTCAGTAACCAGCTTCTCACCGTGCAACTGGTTCGGCCCGATCCGGACCTTCACCGACCAAGCAAGATGCTGCACTCGAAGCCCACCTAGCGGATTTTGGCCGCTCCTGCGCGGTTTTCACGCTGTCAGATGACAGAAGGGCGGGAAAAGCCAGCAGTTCGGCCTTCGCTTACCCATGACTTGTGTTTGCAGCTCGCGACCGGGATGTTTGCGAATATTCGAAAGGGATTGAACGACGCGAACAGCTAGGGCAACCTGAAAGGCATAGCTTGTATCACAGCGGAATTCTGGATGGAGCGGCGCCTAGCAGCCATTCTTGTTGCCGACCTGGTCGATTTTTCGCGCCTCATGCACGAGGACGAGGCTGGCATTCTTGCCCGGCTCGAGGCACTCGACACAGGCATCATCACGCCATTGGTCGAACGCCACGGGGGACGGATCGTTAAGCGGATGGGCGACGGCTATCTGATTGAGTTTGCCAGCGTCGTAGATACGGTGAACTGCGCTTTGGACTGGCAGGACCGGATCAGGCCTCGCGCGGACGAGCCGGACGCCCTGCAATTTCGGATCGGGATAAACCTGGGTGATATCGTTGTCAGGGACAATGATATTTTCGGAGACGGCATCAACGTAGCCGCACGGCTGGAATCCATCGCTGAGCCGGGTTCGGTGCTGGTATCGCGCACGGTCGTCGATCATGCCAGCGGCAAGCTTGAGGCGGCGTTCGGCGATCTGGGCGACAAGACGCTGAAAAACATCCCCGAGCCTGTCCGTGTTTATCGTGCCACAAGACGCACCGAACCAACCGTCGTTCGGCCATCCCGCGGGCGCTACGGTAAAGCAAGCGCGGTCATAGCCGCGCTTTTTGGCCTTCTGGCCATCAGTGCTGGAGCGGCGTACTGGCTTCAATCCCGTCCGGTGAAGGTCGAAGCGGCCTCGATCGAAGCGATGGCATTGCCGTTACCCGACAAGGCCTCGGTTGCGGTTCTGCCGTTTGACAATCTCAGCGGCGAGTCCCAACAGGAACCTCTGGCCGACGGGATAACCGAGGATCTGATCACCGACCTGTCGAAAGTTTCGGGCTTGTTCGTCATCGCGCGCAATTCGACCTTCATTTACAAGCGCAAGTCGGTGAGCATCAAAGACGTCGCCGAAACCCTGGGCGTGCAATACGTGCTCGAAGGCAGCGTGCGGCGCTCGGGCACCACATTGCGCGTCAACGCTCAGTTGATTGACGCCACCACCGGCAACCACGTCTGGGCTGACCGCTTCGACGGCGACGCCTCGGATGTTTTTGCGGCACAGGACGCGTTTGTACTGAAGATCATCAACGCGCTGAAGGTTGAACTGACCGACGACGAACTCGAGGAGGTGAACCGGGCCGATACTAAAGTCGTCGCCGCCCGCGAGGCATTTCAACGTGGCTGGGAGTTGATGTCGAACTTCAACGAACGCGACAATGCCCGAGCTGTGGATCATTTCGAAAGGGCGATTGAAATTGATCCCGACTATGGCCGTGCCCATGCCGCACTGGCGCTGGCCTTTCAACGAGATGGCGTGTTCCGGTGGAACCAGAAAATTCGCGGTAACTCCCGCGCCCACCTCTATACCGTTCTGATCCCCGATCATCTTGAAAAAGCCGGCGACAGAGGCGGGTCGATGGTGCACATTATTCGCGCCATGCGGCAGCTTAACTTCCGTGACCAGAACACTGGCGAAACTGGCGCCGCGCGCTCGGCAAAGGCCATCGAAGAAGCGGCCAGGGCGATCGAGCTTGGCCCAAATGACCCCGAGGCGCATGTCACTATGGCCTGGGCGCTAATCGCTTCGGGCAATCCCGAGCAGGGTCTAGACGAGATTGCGATTGCCAAGCGGCTTGACCCCAGTGTGCCCGCCAATGTCGTTATTGTCGAGGCAGCTGCGTATTATGCGTTAGGGCAGTTGCACAGGGCAGCCGAAATTCTGGACGAGGCGACTGCCAGAACGAAAAAGTCGCTGAACCTGATCATCACCGCGGCGTCGATTCACGCGCAGTTGGGCGACCGCCGGAAAGCCGACGACCTGATGTATGCCTGGGCGCGCGACAAGGATCGGCTGGCGCTTGCCGAAAACTATCTGCTGCCGATGCAGTGGGACGGTGATCACGAGGAACTAAACCGCAAGATGGCCGACGGGTTGAAACTCGCAGCGCTCAGGCCAACCACTACCGTGACATCCCTACTGGAAGACCTCAAGACGCAGGAAGGACCAGCGCAAATCGAAACGCTGCGGATGTTGGGCTGGTTCGGTCCCCAGGCGGCCAGCGCGGTCTCTGATCTGCTCGGTGTTCTTGAAACTGGCGGTAAGCGCGCGCGCCGCGAGGTCGTAATCACGCTCGGAAAGATCGGCGCGCCAGCCAGTGCAGCTTTGCCAGCGCTGGAGGCCGTCACTGAGGAGCCCATAATAGGGCTTCGTGCCAAGAGGGCGATCACGCGCATCTCAGGCGAGTAGAAAGCTGACTCCTAGCCCTGCTGGGAAAGGCATGAACGGTCTGGCTCAGGCCGTCTATCCGCCCGCGATTGTCCGCTTGCCGCACTATTGATCAGTTCGAGCATGCCCCAGAAAATGTCAATGGGGCTCGGAGCCGACTTGCGTTGATGCAGAACTATGCCTGCATGCAGTCCAAATTGAGTGTCAGCTTTTGCTAATGCAGTCCGGTTGGTTCGCGCGTGCGGAGAATGACCGGAATCCGCCCAACTTACAAAATCACCCAGATACTCTGCTAACTTGTAAGTCAGAAAAAAGTATTATATTTTCTGACAAGGAGAAAACTATGATCACTTCATCGATTAGACAACGCATCATCGGAAAAGGCCGGGGCTCAATCTTTGCGCCAACCGACTTTCTGGATATTGGCTCCCGCGCAAGTGTGGATCAGGCATTGTCGCGTTTGGCGGATCAAGGGATGATCCGACGGTTAACGCGTGGGCTTTATGACTATCCGAGAAAGAGCGCCCGATTAGGGCTGTTGTCTCCGTCAGCCGATGACATTGCCAAAGCGATTGCACGCAAAGACAATCAGGTTCTACAGCCCTCCCCTGCCATGGCAGCCAACCAGTTGGGGCTGTCGACCCAAGTGCCGTCCAAGCCGACTTACATGACCGACGGCCCGACCCGCACCAAGACAGTTGGTCGACAAGTCATCCAGTTCCGGAATGCATCATCCAAAACGCTAGTTGGTGCAGGCCAGAAAACCGGCGCCGTATTTCAGGCGTTACGCTATGTTGGCAAAAACCGGGTGGATAGCCGTGTTGTCGACACGCTGGCCCGCAATCTGGATGTTAAGGACCGCGCATTGCTCGCAAGACAAAGTAGATATGTTCCGGCCTGGATGCATCCGGTAGTGCAGCAAATCGTGGCATGGGTCTGATCTTGGACCAGTTTGCCAACGATACTCCAAAGAACCGTGAAGAAGCGTTTCAGGAAACGGCCGCAAAGCTTGGCATTTCCAAGGCAATCGTTGAGAAGGATTTCTGGGTCTGCTGGTCGCTGAAACATCTATTCGCCCTGCCCTCTTTTGGCACTCACATGATCTTCAAGGGTGGGACATCGCTATCCAAGGTCTATGACATCATCCATCGGTTCTCAGAAGACGTGGATCTGTCTCTCGACCGGGCACAGCTCGGTTTCGACGGCACACGTGACCCCGAGCACCCTGCCCTTTCAGGCAAAAAACAAAAGCAACTGCTGCAGGAGCTTCAGGATACGGCCACCAAAGTAGTCTCAGGACCGCTTCTGAAAGAAACCAAGATCAAGTTTGGCGCCGTGCTTGATCAGCACTTTTCCCTCTCGGTCGATCCTAATGATGCACAAACCTTGCTTTTCGCCTATCCATCCGAGACAAGTGCGGCCAGCGGCTACATCCAGCCGGTAGTGCGGTTCGAATTTGGCGCCCGTGGGGTTCACCTTCCAGCCGAGTCCCGCAGGATATCACCTTATGTGCATCAGGCATTTCCAGACCTGTTGGAGGCGAGCGACGTCGATGTGAAGGTCTTGGGTGTTGAACGCACATTCTGGGAGAAAGCCACGATCCTGCATATGCTCTATCATCAGGACATCACCAAACCTCTGGCTGACCGTATGTCGCGCCATTATTACGACATGGCTCAGTTGATCAAACACGAGACCCATTCTCGCGCTATCGAACAGATCGATTTGCTGGATCAGGTTGCACACCATAAGTCCGTCTTCTTCAAAGCGGCTTGGGCTAACTACGAAAATGCCAGGCCCGGATCACTAAGATTGCTACCGAACCCTGAGCTGAAAGCAGCGCTGCGCCGGGACTATGTGGGGATGCAAGAAATGATCATCGGGGATCCCCCCTTGTTCGATGACATTCTGAAAACTATCGGGGTGTTCGAGGCCAAACTCAACGGTTGAAATCAGCAATTTCTGTGGTCTCAAGGCACAGCGTGCGACCATTAATTCTAGATTGTTAGCCGAGCAAACACACTTTCTGAATTCGCCCGAACTCGAGCTGAACCGCTCCAAGTAAAGGTTCCATATGGTGAGATTGAATGTACTGCGCGATGAATTTGCTGGGTGCGCGCAAGGTGATTGTCTGATCTTGCATTTCAACAAATTTGAGATCGCAATACCAACTTTTAAACAATAGTGCTTCAGACTCTGATAGGCGCCGAAGCGCCCTGCCCCACGGATCCTGAAGGTCTTGTCCCTCATGTTCAACAGCTACTGGTTTTTCTTGGCCAAACTGAACATGAACAACCTTTTCGGTCGGTTTTGGGGTTTGTGTCTCCATGCGCGATACAAAATCAGAACCAACATTTTGCCAAACCGGTTCGCTCAGACGGCAAATTTCCGCGTAGTTGAGTCGGTACGCCGCAACGCGGCCTCTAACCCCGGGCCTAAGCTGGAGAAGTATATTAGAATCCGTCAAACGCTTAATTTCTCGCTTGACGGTTCGTTCGTCCACTGACCAGAGGCGGGCCATTTCTTTTTGTCCGACCGTCAGCTCATCAGTGCGCCAGTTGTATCGGGCCGTTATCAACGCGATGAGTCGCATCATCGAACATTGAAAACCGGGTGTGCCATTCAAACCCGCAACAGAGATTGCAGTCAAAAGATCGTACTTCTGAGAACCGGCCTGATATCCTGTAAATCGTTTTATTTCCATTTTGATACTGCCACTGTGCCTCGAGCGGATCGGTTTCGCTGACCGATTCCATCAATTGGGTTCAGTGTGATGAAATCCCGTAGTTTGTCAACGGGCATTGAAAAACAGGATGGTCGACTTTTTCTTCAAAATCAAAAGAAAATTCGGTTAATAGGTTATGGGTGACACTATGCTGTCACCTTATTACGGGTCGAGTGTCACCATATATCTGGTAATCGATCGTCGCCTGTCACCAAAACATAGCTTCGCTGTCGAAATACCTCCCGTTTTTACCGAGTCGGGGGCGAAAAAGCGGAAATTCCATTCTTTACGTTTTGCAGTTTTCCAAAATCGCGTTATTAGAAGACATTCGTGATATAACAAGAGCAGCACTATGCGTGACCACACCGACCTTCAAGCTATGAACGAACGAAGCCTGGCTCAACAGGCTGCCGTCCGCCGCGCTACTTTCTCGCCCGCTGACGAGAAAGTACTTCGACCATTCTCGATCTGGGAAATTAGCCAGTTCATGTTTGATATCCCGGCGGACACCTTGAGAAAAAAGTTGGCTGAAGACCCGTCTCTTCCGCAGGGCTCGACAGAAGATGATGGACGGCAAAGATGGTTTTCTCTGGCTGAGATAAATGAGTTGAGACGGCGCTTGAGATTTAGAGGTAAAAGCCTTCTACCCCAAAGGCCAGCGGGCCGGGCTATGAGAGTGGCGGTTTCGAACTTTAAGGGTGGTGTCGGCAAAACAGTAGTTGCCCAGCACTTGGCTAATGCGGCCGCGCTTGATGGATACCGTGTTCTGGTGGTGGATTTCGATCCCCAGGCCACACTCACGCATTCAATGGGTCTGTCTGAAGTTAGAGAGTGGAATACTGTCTGGGGCATTATGTGTCGTGACCTCTGCCGTGAGGCGAACCGGATCGCAGACGAATATGATGATCCCACAGACTGCCCCTACCCTACTGCTGACGAGTTACCAGAAGACGTTCAGTCGATTGGTGCGCAACGTGTGCAGGACTTCATTCAAAGAACTTCATGGTCGACGATCGACATCATCCCGAGCTGTGCGAACGCCGCCTTCGTGGAATTTGCTTCCGCTCAGTACAGGTCCATTCATAAGGCATGGAGTTTTTTTGGATGCGTCGCAAGGTATCTCGATGAGTTGCCGGACGACCAATATGATTTGATTGTATTCGATTGCCCGCCTGCAATTGGATACCAGTCTTTGAATGCGGCCTTTGCTGCTGACATCCTCTACATTCCGTCTGGTCCTGGTTATTGGGAGTATGACAGCACGACGAGTTATCTTGGTCAGCTTGGCGATGCCTTGGAAGACATAACCAGCGGGTTCGAACGTATTGCAAGGGATGCTGGTATCACTCTTCCTAAACGGTTCGATGATATACGCGTTCTCATGACTCGCTTCGAGGCCAGCAACTCTTTGCATGTCGCGATGATGGATGCTTTCAAAAATGTCTTCGGGGCAGATGTCTGTCAAAATCCCATCGAAATGACACGTGCGGTTGAGCAATCTGGTAGGTTCCAGATGTCTGTTTACGAGCAGGACTACAGACAGATGACTCGGGACACATGGAAACGGGCGCGTCAGTCCTTTGATAATGCATACAGCGAATTTAAGGATGTCGTCCTACGGGCCTGGGAGGCGCGTACTAAAGTTGAGGAGCGGGTAGAATGAGCGGTAATAAATTTGGCTTCACTCCGATTGATGAAGATGACCTCAAGAAAACACGCCGCCGCGAAGTGGGTCCAATGGGGGCTGCAGTACGCGAAGCAGCAAACAGCTTAAATGAAAGCACTGAGAACCGTGTCGAACAGCGACGGCAAAATGCCTCCGATGCCAAGGAGTATCGCAAAGCTCGTGATGAGGGACGAGTTTTGGTTGCGGTCGGCATCAATGAAATTCATACGACGGATCTGCCAAGAGATCGCTTGGATCTTTCGGCCGTCGCAAGTTCCGATGAGATGGATGAACTCAAGGCTTCTATTCAGGAACGCGGCCAGAAGGAGCCCATAGAGCTTTATAAGGATTCAGATGGTCGCTTCCAGCTCAAAAAGGGTTGGAGACGAGTTACTGCTCTTAAGCAGCTTTATGAGGAGACCGGTGATGAACGGTTTTCCAGTGTTACAGCGCGAGTTGCCGAATCCCAGAGCGATCGCATCGACCTCTACATTGACATGGTTGAGGAGAACGTTGTTCGGGAGGACTTGACGTTTGCTGAGATGGCGCAAGTGGCAATTCTTGCTTCCAAAGATTCAGAGTTGGGGGCAGGGGATGCAGAAGCTTTGGTCGGAAGGCTGTACTCATCCCTGCATAAGATGAAACGCTCTTACATTCGCAGCTTTGTTTATCTGCTCAATGAACTTGAGGGTGCGTTGCCGTTTCCAAAGAGTGTCTCCAGAAACCTTGGCGTTGAGGTTGCGCGTAAACTTCGAGCGTCATCGGGTTCAGCTGCTGGGTTAAGAGATGTGTTGGTGCGCGCATCCACAGCCGGCGAGCAAAACGAGGCGCTGGATTCCTTCTTGGCAGATACTGATGCTGAACCGGGTAGTCGCAAGCGACGTGAGAAAGCCAAGAGCGTGAAGTATGAGTTCCACGTGGGCGGTTCAAAAGTCACTGCGCGAAAGGGAGAGTGCAGGATATTGTCTGGTCAGGACTTTAGTTCGATTGACCGGTCAAAGCTCCAGAGAGCGGTTGAAGCTTTCGAAGCTGTTTTGAACGAGTAGTAACCCGCGGGTTACCCATGCTCAGATTTCTTAATTTTGATGGCGGTAACCCACGGGTTACCGCTTTCTTCGTTTAGCACCAGCTTACCCCAACAAGTCTGTCGCTGGGTTCTCTGCGATATCGACATCGTCATAGTACTTCTGCGCCTGCGCCATGGAGCGGTGCAGCGACAGGCGCATGGCGGCCTGGATCGGGGCGCCGTCCAGCGCCGCTTGGGTCAGGAACCCTGAACGCAGACCGTGCGGCGAGGCGAAGTCTTCCGGCAACCCCGCCAACTGGAGGCGATGTTTGACGATCTGATAGATCGCATCCGGGGAAAGGCGGCGTTTCAGCACCCGGTCGGCCTTGGAGACAGGGCGGAACAGCGGCCCTTCGCGGATCTCGCCCACCTCAACCCAATGCACCAGCGCCTGGGCCGCGCGGCCTTTCAGCACCAGCCGCGGCGTTTCACCTTTGGTTGTCGTCTTGGTCTCCAGCAGTGAAATCCAAACCAGGCTTTTCTCGTCGAACTCCTTTAGCGAGACGTCTTCAAACATCAATCCGGTGATCTCCGAGCGCCGTCTACCACCAGAAGCCCAACCCAGCATCAAGATGGCGCGGTCGCGGCAATCCCGCCGGGACCCCCGACAGGTGGACAGCAGCTGCTCGAGCACATCGCGGGTAATCGGGTGCTGCGATTTTGGGGCAAGGGGCCGGGCTGCGGCCCGGCGCGCCTTGGCACGGGCCTGCTTAACCTGCGGTGCACCGAAAGGGCTGGTCAGGTTCTTCATTCGATGAAAGGCGAGCCAGGAGGCGATGCGCCGGTCCAGCGTCGAAGGGGCAGGGCAGATGAGGGACTTGCGCTGCCCCTGAGCAATCAGCGCTTCTGCGGTTTCGCGCGCCACATCCGTTTCTGGCGCGTCATTCAAATCACGGGCGTGATCGAGAATGAAGGCGAGGGCGGTGGCCTCAGATTCCGGCCAGTCCAGCGTCGCTGCGAAGCGCGCGGACTTCCAGGCGGTGACATAAAGCAGATCCCGTTCATAGGCCCTGAGCGTGTTTTCCGGTGTGCCGCGCACATAAAGATCAGTGAGCGCCTCCTGATCTGTGTCCGAGAGGGCAGGGGCGGCGGCGGGGAGGTATGGGGCAGGGGGCTTCATGTGTCGATTTTCCCTAATCTGTAGACTGCTCTTGCTTGTTTTCACCATGTCTCATGGTTGGCCTTATGCTGTTCTGGTCCTTTAAGAGTAGACTCGGGCTGAGTTTGTGCCGGTCCATGTTTACAAAATCCCAGGTTACTGTGCTGCATCTACTTAGGTTTGCTGCCGGATCGGGGCAGGGGTCTACGGGTTATGGACCAATGCCATCGCGAGTCCAGTGGTTAAGGAAAACCGACATGAGGCACATTCTGCGCGCATTTTCCGGCGAAATCAATCAATCATGATAAGGGATACTTATCGGGTATAATAGTGATTTAGTGGTGCAACAGAGCTAATGAACAAAAGGGCAAGTTTTTGCGTATAAAGCGGTTAGCTTATTCGGATCGCAGCAAATTCGGCGGGATTCCATTGAAAAGTTTTGAACAAATCTGGTGAATAACGCATCGGAGCAACGAAGTGCGCGATGCGTCCAAATGACGAACAGGGCAGCGAAGGCAACGCTAAGCTAGGCACTGAAGTTCACGATAGTTAAGCTCCTTTTGGAGGAGGTGTAATTTGGAACGTCGCTTGCTCACTATTCTTGCGATGGGCGTCGTCGGTTATTCGCGGCTGATGCATAACGATGAAGAGGTGACCCTTGCCGAACTTATGGCCAGCCGGAATCTGATCGAACAAAACATAAAACAATTCGGAGGCAGACTTTTCGGCAGTTCAGGAGACGGGTTTATTGCGGAGTTCGGTAGTCCTGTTCGGGCCGTACGTTGCGCCACTGCGATCCAAATCGAATTGTCCGAACGTGCTGCCGCGCGACCGGAAAAACGGAAAATGCTGTTTAGATGCGGCCCGGTGTTGTCACATTAACTTTGAACCCACCAAGAAATGCTGATGTTCAGATTTCAAAGCGCTCGAGTGGCTGAAATCCAGGCGTCAAACGCTTCGAGACGGTGATATCTGATTGTTAATGCGGAGCGACGGCCTGCAGGGACACTGAAGCAATTCCGAATGGCTGAATGGGTAGCCACGAACCGCTGTAATCCTCCTGGAGACCGATGGTTCTGCATCGTCCGTTCTCGCTTTCGAAACGGTAGATGGCTGTTTTCGGCGCGGTTGTTGAGCCCCTTGTGCGACCAGTGATCCAGACCCGGCGCGATCTCTCGTATGGCCGCGCCATATGAGCGCAGCTTGTCCGTGATGATCCGCTTGGGAACATAACCAAGACGCTTTATCAGGCGGCGCAACAGCCGTTTTGCCGCTCGTTTGTCCCGATTCGGTTGGAGTATTTCGTCCAGCACGACACTATGTTGATCGACCGCGCGCCAAAGCCAATACTTGCGACCAGAAATTCTCACGACAACCTCATCGAGATGCCAGATATCGCCGGGACGGTCCTGTCGCTGTCGCAATTTGCGAGCGATCTGCGGCCCGAACTTAATGACCCAACGCCGGACAGTCTCGTAGGACGCGTCGATCCCACGCTGCAGCAGCATCTCTTCAACTTCCCGTAGGCATAGATTGAAACGGGCGTACAACCACACTGCATGGGCGATTATCTGAGGAGGAAATCGGTGACGCTTGTAGCTGATAGGCAATGAATTCATCGATGCCACCTACGTCCTAATCCAGGCAAAAGCAACCGAACGGCGGTTAACGTGACATCACCCTCAAAGGATTTGGCTGCCCAATCCCAATCGAAATGGTGAGGCGGAAATACTTGAATAACATCGTGGAACAGGATCACCGTTTCATCAAGAGGCGCACTCGACCTATGCTGGGGTTCAAAGCCTTCGCTTCGGCGGCAGCAACGTTGGGCGGAATAGAAGTGGCGCACATGATCCGCAAAGGTCAGTTCACGCCCGGACTCTGTCCGTTTCGTCAATTTGAGCTACTCCCCAATGTTTGGACAGATTTCGGTGTAATTTAAGCTACTTTTTGCTCCTGCTGATCGGTTTGGATTTCTTCTTTTCTCAGCCAATAGACCACGGCTGGGGGTTTGCCGCCAAGGGCGGAGTGTGGGCGTTTGCGGTTGTAGAAATCGATCCATTTCCCAACGCCCGCCTTCGCCTCTGATCCGGTCTCCCAGGCGTGCAGGTAGACGCATTCGTACTTCAACGACCGCCAGAGCCGCTCGACGAAGATGTTATCGAGGAACCGGCCTTTGCCATCCATCGAGATACGCACTCCGGATCGGCGTAGCCGGTCGGTCCAGGCAAACGAGGTGAACTGGCTGCCCTGATCCGTATTCATGATTTCCGGTGGGCCAAACCTGGCGATGGCCTCGTTCAGTGCCGCGACGCAGAAGTCGGCTTCCAGCGTGTTCGAGATGCGCCAGGCCAGCACCTTTCGGGTGTGCCAGTCCATGATGGCGACCAGATACAGAAAGCCCCTGCGCATCGGCAGATACGTGATGTCGGCACACCAGACCTGATTGGGGCGCTCCACCCGTAGGCCGCGCAGCAGATAGGGATAGGTCTTGTGCCCTTTCGCCGCTTTGCTGATGTTTGGTTTCTGATAGATCGGCATCAAGCCCATCAGCCGCATCAAGCGTCGGATGCGCTTCTCGTTCACCAGATGGCCTTCGTTTCGCAAGTGCCAAGTCATTTGCCGGACGCCAAAGAACGGTGTTTCCAGAAACTGCTCATCGATCTGGCGCATCAACATCAGATTCATCGCTGTCTCACCCTTGGGCATGTAGTAAAACGATGACCGCGAGACCGACAATAGCTTGCACTGTTTGCCAATCGACAGGTTGGTATTGGCAGGCTCGACCATCTTGCGCCTCACTTGCCGATCCACGGCTTGAGCTTTCGTGACAAAAAAACGTTGGCAACGGCCAGCTCCCCGATCTTCGCGTGCAGTTCTTTGACTTGCTCCTCGTCGATCTCTGGGGGCTTCTTTCCGCCACGCTCGAACACGCCGGACGCGCCTTCCAGAAGCGCCCGTTTCCAGCTGTGGATCATCGTTGGGTGAACGCCAAACTGGCTCGCCAGATCAGCAACAGTCCGCTCGCCATTCAAAGCCTCAAGCGCGACTTTCGCTTTGAACTCGGGCGAATGGTTCTTCCGTTTCGACATCTCTGATCTCCTCTTCGTCGAAGATCAGCAAACAACAAATCGTAGCTTACGTCAGTGTCCGAAATTCAGGGGGTAGCTCACGGTCCAATCCAACCCGACAAGTTTCAGCAGGCTCTGCACGAACCCCGTCGTCTGTCGCAAAGCCATGCCGAACAGCACTTTCATTGTCAGGCAGGTCTGGATCGCTGCATCGCTGAAGCTCGGATGCCGCCCACGATTCCCGGTCGGCGGAGGCTTCCACACCATTTCAGGATCGAACCAGATAGTCAGCGATCCTCGTCGCTTCAGCGTTTCATTGTAAGCCGACCAGTTCGTGGTCTTGTACTTCGTAGGGGCCCAACTGCTCATGCCCTCACGCTATCATGCTGGATTTACACAGTGAATCCCTTACGCGATTTACGCAACAAGGCCCCTTCAGAAGACAAGCCTTGTTCACAAATGTTCCAAAATCTGTCCGATTTTACAGCTTCAGGCCAGTTAGGCCCATAATGACGGCGGCCACGGAGTTTCCCGGGACCCCTAATGTCAGGGTTGGGATCAATGTCGCCGCGACGTCAGCATTATTGGCACATTCCGCCGCCGCGATACCTTCCCCCATACTCACCAGACCTCAACCCAATCGAACAAAAATGGGCAAAGGTAAAAGCCTTAAGACGGAAAACAGGACAATCACCAGAACAACTCTTCAAGCACAAAATTTGAATCAATTTATGTCGGGTTAGCTATATCGGCGCGGGTTTTTGAGGCTCGGGCAGCGGCGCAGCGCAATTGAAAGGCTTCCTCAAAAGGGTTTACCTTACCAAATCGATCCGTGCGGAAAGGGTCGATATCAAAAGCGGGTTGTTGCCCTAAGATCAAATCGCTGATCGCGTCGCCTATTCCGGCGGAAAGCGTGATGCCGTGACCGCAAGCGCCCGCCGCGGCATAAAGGCCAGAGATCTCTGGAACAGGTCCAAGCAGCATTTTTCCATCCGGTGTATATGAAGATAGTCCGGCCATGTAATGGGAAAATTCGGCATGTTCGATTGCTGGGAAGAATTGCGCAAGGCCCTGATAGGCATCTGCAAGGACATCCCAATGCTCTTCGCCTTTTGTGGGCGAAAATGTGGCGGGGTCGTCTGGCAGCGCGCGAGCGTCAAATGTTGCGGAACGGGTTTCTTGCACGCCAAGGACCAATCCCCCAACTTCGGGGCGTGTATAGGCGCCAATATCGGCAAGGATCGTTATCGGGTGTTCTAGGCCATAGATATCCGAGGGTTCGGTCATCCAATAATGGCTGCGTACCGGGGCCATGGGCAAGGGAAAACCCGCGTGTTGCGAAAATACGGCCGCCCAAGCGCCACAGGCATCAATAACGGTGCGACAGGCAATCCTATCGGTATCGGTCAAGACACCCACAACCCTTCCTTTGTCGCGCAGAACATCTTTCACATTGGTGCGCGGCCGGATCACGACCCCACGCGCTCGCGCGGCCCGAATATAGAACATCGTCAGAAGATAAGGATCAATATAGCCATCGGTAGGCATAAAGGCCGCCTTTAGGATGGTATCGGTATTCAACCACGGCACCATTTCGCCAATTTCGGCAATGCTGGGCCATTGCACCGGAATATCCCATTTCAGCGCATCCCTGGCCGTGGTCTGCAACTCCGCCACACGCGCTTGTGACACGGCAATACGCAACGAGCCGACCTGATGAAAATCCGCGTTTTCGCCCAGCTCGTCTTCAAGTTTACGTATGGTTTCAATGGTTTGCTTTGCCATTGGTGTATTTGCCGGCTTGGTTGATGCTTGCAAAAGCAATCCTGCCGCCCGGCTTGATGCTGCGCTTGCAAGCTCATTGCGCTCTAGCAACAGGATTTTTCCAGCGCCTTTGCAGGCCAAGTGATAGGCGATTGACGCGCCAATCACACCGCCGCCAACAATGATATGATCAAAAACGTCCATTAGAACCTCGAAAGGGGAGAGAATAGGTCTGTGCGGGGATGAAGCAGCGGTGCAAGAAGGCGTTCGGGCGCGCCGGTCATAGCACCTGAACCCTGGCTTGTGACAGCGCATCACGCATTTTTGCACTTGGCAGAGCATTGGATATAAGAATGTCGATTTCCGCCAAGGCACATACCGGATAGGCGGCACGCCGCCCGAGCTTTGACGCATCGGCCAATATGACGGTTCGTTTTGCCTTGCGTGTCATCGCCCGTGCAATTTCGGCTTCGTCAAAACTAAAATCGCAAACCCCACTTTTTGGACAGATGGTTCCGGCCGTGATGATCGCGTAATCGGCGTTGAAACGGTTGATTTCCGTGACCGTCGCGCTGCCAATGGTTTCGCTATTATCGCCTTCAACCCAGCCTCCAAGCATGAAAACCTTGGGCCCGTCAGGTTTTGCGGCCAGAAGCCCGGCAATCTTCAGGGAATTCGTGACGATTTTTAACGAGTTTTTCCTGACCAACGCTTCGGCGGCAATAAGTGTTGTCGAGCCCGTGTCCAAAAAGACCATCTGATCGCCCTGCAACCATGCGGAAAGCTTATCGGCGATGGCCCGCTTTTCCGCCAAATTGGCCTTCATGCGCGCGTAGAACGGGCCTTCATCATTCTGGGGGACTTGTTTTGCGCCCCCATGGATTTTCAAAAGCTTTCCGGCATCTTCCAGCACCGATAGATCGCGGCGTATAGTCTCGGGCGAGGCACCGAGCTCATGGGCCAATGTCTCTACGCTGACCTCTCCCAATGTGGCCACCATGGCGGATATGTGTTTCCGCCGCTCGGTTGCGCGTGCGGTCAAATTCCTGTCCGAACAGATATCAAAAACACGCTCGCCCCCTTCTGCAAAACGGTAGTAAGTTGACCGAATACGTGTTATTGACTCGAAATATACCGAAAAATATGACCGAAACAAGTAATTTCTGGGTTCACCGCAACGGTAGTGCGAATGCTTAAGCGTGAAGAAATGCCCGAGGACTGTTTTGATATTGCCATCATAGGGGCGGGCATTATCGGGGCGGCGATTGCCCGTGGCTTGGCTTTGGAAGGGGCGCGCGTGGCTGTCCTTGAAAAAGCTATGGACCCTTTGGACGGGGCCTCGAAGGGCAATAGCGCCATTTTGCATACGGGTTTTGACGCGCCGGTTGGATCGCTCGAACAGCAATGTGTTGCCCGGGGGCGCGAGATTTATCTGACGATACGTGAAGATCTTGGCCTTCCCCTGCATGAAACCGGCGCGATGGTTTTGGCCTGGAGCGATCAAGAGGCCGAAAAATTATCTGGTCTTTTGCAACAAGCCCATGAAAACGGTGTCGATGATGCAGCATGGATCGATCGCAACGATATTTTGGCGCGCGAACCGGCCTTATCCGATCGGGTCATCGCCGGGTTCGAGGTACCTGGCGAGCATATAATAGACCCTTGGACAACCCCTTATGCTTATCTGACGCAAGCCTTGGCCCATGGTGCATCATTTATTCCAGGCGCCGAAATCATGTCGGCAAGGCGCGACAATGACATATGGTCGCTGAATACCTTGCGCGGGTGCATCAAGGCGAAAGCGGTGGTGAATGCCGCCGGTTTATATGGCGATATCGTCGAAGAAAGGCTTTTGGGCACGGCGACGTTCAAGATCAAACCCCGCAAAGGCCAGTTTGTCATTTTCGACAAGGCTGCCGCGCGTCATTTGCGCTCGATCATTCTTCCGGTGCCGAATGACCGGACCAAGGGGGTTGTTCTGTGCCGCACGATTTTTGGCAATATCCTTGTGGGGCCAACAGCCGAAGAACAAGACAGCCGCGAGGATGCCTCGGTCGAACGAGAGACGCTTCTTAGCTTGCGGGCGCAGGCGATTGATATCCTGCCAGCTTTGGCCGATAGCGAAGTGACAAGTGTCTATGCGGGCATCCGTCCCGCGACGGAACGTAAGGAATATCGTATCATCGCGCGGCCTGATATGGGCTATGTCAATATTGGCGGCATCCGCTCGACCGGTCTGAGTGCGGCACTGGGGCTGGCGGAACATATTATCAAAACCCATGGTGACGCTTTGGGCGCACAACATTTTGCAAACCCACCGGTTTCTATGCCTGAAAAAATCGCCTTGCAACATTTGTCCGATTATCATCAGCGGGATTGGCAACGGCCCGGTAATGGCGGGATCATTTGCCATTGCGAAAAAGTAACCCATCGCGATATCCAAAACGCCCTTGCTGGCCCTTTGGCCCCTCGCAGCTTTGCCGGATTGAAGCGCCGGACCCGTGTATGCATGGGAACTTGCCAAGGCTTCTATTGCATGGCCGCAGTTGCGGCGGCCACAGGTGATGTGCTTGATGTTCCTATATGCGTAGAAGGCCAAAATCCCCATGACCGTTGAGCGTAAAGAGCTGTGTGATATTGCAATCGTGGGGGGCGGCCCCGCCGGTTTGACACTGGCGGCTGAATTGCGGCATCTTGGTGTCGAGCGGGTGATCGTCCTTGAACGCGAGGCCGAGGCCGGGGGTATTCCCCGCCATTGTGGCCATTATCCGTTCGGGATCACCGAATATAACCGCCTTCTGAAGGGCCCTGATTATGCGCGGTGCAAAGTCGAAGATGCCGAACGTAAAGGGGTCGATCTGCGCACCGGCACAACCGTGACCGCGCTTCACCCGGGCGGCACGCTCGAGCTAAGCAGCCATGCAGGAACCGCAACGATCACAGCGCGGCGCGTTGTTCTGTGTACGGGCGCGCGTGAAGCAAGCCGCCCTCAGCGGTTCATTTCAGGAAGCCGCCCCCAAGGGGTTATCACCACCGGCGCGCTTCAGGCTTTCAGCTATATTGAAGGTCTTGTCCCCTTCAAAAAACCCGCGATTCTGGGGACCGAGCTTGTGTCTTTTTCTGCATTGCTGACCTGCCGACATGCGGGCATTCAGCCCGTCGCGATGATCGAGGAAAACCCGCGAATCACAGCGCGGGCATTCAGCCGCCTTTTGCCTGCTGTCTTGGGTGTTCCCATTCTGTCCCAGACCAAATTGACGCGGATTTTGGGCAAAAACCGTGTCGAGGGCATAGAAATCGAGCGCGCCGATGGCCGTAAAAAGGTTTTGGATGCCGATGGTGTCATTTGCACAGGCCGGTTCCGCCCCGAAGCAAGCTTGATGCGCAATGGCCATCTTGCGATTGACCCGAAAACGGGCGGGCCCTTGATCGATCAATTCATGACGACCTCTGATCCCAGCTATTTATGTGCGGGCAATCTGCTTAGACCCATTGAAACCCATGGATGGTGCGCTGAAGAGGGACGGCAAGCCGCGCGGATTATTGTTCAGGCGCTTGGGCAACCGGACAGGGCCGAGCCCCGGCGCCAAACGCCAATTCGGATCACGAGCCCGGCAATACGCTATGTTCTGCCTCAGCACCTGTCCACAGCTTGTCTCGGGGCGCATATGCCCAATCTACAACTTCGCCTGAACCGCCCCGCGCGTGGGCGGCTTGTGATTTCGGCGGATGGCAAAACCATCTGGTCGCGATCCATAAATTCCGTGCCCGAGCGCCGGATTCTCGTGCCGATTGCCCCCCTTCTGGCGCATGGCGCGACCACAAGCATCACTATCGGGCTGGAGGAACAGGATTGAGAATAGGCGCGATTGATCAGGGCACTACAAGCACCCGCATTCTGGTTCACGACAGCACAGGAAAAACCCATATTGCCAAGGCGATTGGGCATCGTCAGATATTGCCAAAACCTGGCTGGGTTGAACATGATCCGGAAGAGTTGATCCGGAATATTCAAGCTTGTCTTGACGCGGCCGGGCCACTGGACGCGGTCGGGATCGACAATCAGGGGGAAAGCTGCCTTGCTTGGGATGCCATCACCAAAGAGGCCCTAAGCCCCGTCATTGTCTGGCAGGATGAACGGACGAATGATGTGGTGGCCCGGCTGAAGGCCGACGGCGCCCAAGACCTTACACTTTCCAGATCCGGATTGCCGCTTGATAGTTATTTCTCGGCAAGCAAACTGGGCTGGATCCTTGAAAACGAACCAAAGGCGCAAAAGGCCCATAGGCGTGGTAGCTTGCGGTTGGGAACGAGTGATGCATTTTTCGTTGATCGTCTGGCCGGGCGTTGCATCACCGATGTTTCGACGGCCTCCCGCACCGCATTGATGAATCTTGAGACCTGCGATTGGGATCCGGATCTTTGCGCGCTTTTTGGCGTCCCGATCGATACTTTGCCCAAGATTGTTTCGAATACCGGTGATTTTGGACAGATCCAAGGCAGCGAAACCACGGCCCCTCTGACCGCGTTGATCGTGGATCAACAGGCGGCGCTTTACGGCGCTGGCTGTCGCCTGCCGGGCAAAGGAAAAGTGACTTTTGGCACCGGTGCTTTTGCGCTGATGTTAACCGGCGACACAATCTGTCGGGAACACAGCAAAGGCCTATTGCCGACCATTGCCTGGCGCAAACAAGGGCAAGCGGTAAATTATGCCGTTGATGGCGGCGTCTTTGCGGCTGGAGCCGCCGTTAATTGGGCCCGCGGATTGGGATTGTTCAACCAATTCGACGAAATCAACGCCTTCGATAAACCAAGTGCCATTTCCCGTGGCCTTGCCTTTGTTCCGGCACTTGCCGGGCTTGGCTGCCCCCATTGGAACAGGCGTGCACGTGGAACATGGCTTGGGCTTGGGCTTGACGATGGGCCCAAGGATTTGATGCAAGCCTTGCTGGAAGGAATCGCCTTTCGCGCCGCTGAGGTGATGCGCGCAATGACAGAAACCACGGCTGCCCGCAGCATGTTTTCAATCGATGGGGGTTTGACGGCCAATCCCTATTTTTGTCACGTTTTGGTAAATGCATTCCAGCAATCCCTGCGCCTTCAGAAGAATGCCGAAGTGACCGCGCTGGGCACCGCATGTCTTGCCGGTGAGGTCATCGGCATGCAAAACGTCCCGGCGCAACTAAACCGCCAAATCAACCCCGACAGAACTCAAAACCACCAAAATACCTTCGCCAAAGCGATTGCCCTCGCGCAGGAATGGGGAAGGGAGTGATTTGGCAAAGAACGTATTTCAACTTCATGCTAGGGTCAGGACCCATTGATTTCCGCCTAGCGGCGTGTTTCATCTTTCGAAAACGAGCGGTGAACATGTCTGATCATTTCTGGCTGACGGATGCGCAAATGGCGCGTCGTGAGCCCTTCTTCCCAAAGTCCCACGGCAAGCCCCGCGTCGATGACAGGCGCGTTTTGAGCGGGATTATCTTCATCAACCGCAATGGCTTACGCTGGCGCGACGCTCCGTCGGTCTATGGCCCACATAAGACGCTCTATAACCGCTGGAAGCGCTGGAGCGATAAGGGCATCTTCGCCCGGATGATGGCCGGTCTGGCTGCCGAACACGGCGAGCAGAAGACCGTGATGATTGATGCGACCTATCTCAAGGCCCACCGAACAGCGACCAGCATGGGTGTCACTGTACCCTAATTAATCAGAATCTTGTCTGAAATTGTCCTGCAAAATCAATGATAGTTTGTACTCTTAATTTTCATATTGTACCGC
>NZ_JBQFLY010000017.1:0-69407 GCF_056531545.1 Ruegeria sp. N10
GTCACATGTCTCCGGCGGTTTCCTTCTCCCCAAGAACCCGCTCCGCAAAGTCCATAAACGCCCGTATGATCTTGACATCGCGACGCTGGGAAAGTGAGATCATGCTTTCACCCATTTGCAAATTCACACCCTTCAATTTGATTTGCCGCAGTCGATCATCGTGCCCATATTCCGCCTGAGAAACAAAACCGATACCTGCACCCGAGGCAACAAGTTCGCGAACGGCTTCTCGGCCTTCAGCTACAATCGCCGGGTTTAACCTGATACCTTGTTTCTCGGCTGCTTCTTCCAGTTTCTCGCGTGTTTTTGACCCGTGCTCTCTGAAAATCAGGGGCAACTCGGCCAGCTCCTTCAGGGTCAGGGTGGGTTTTGATGCCAAAAGCACGCCCTGGCCAGCAAAGGCCACGATTTCAGTGGACCCCAAATTCAATACGTCCATGTCCTTGCCAGGAGACAGGCTGCCAACAACACCGATCTCTGCATTGTAAGACCGAAGCTCTTCCAGGATTTCTTCGGTGTTGCCGGATCGCACAGTGATCGTGATTTTAGGGTATTTCTTTTGGAACGGCGCCAGAAAAGATGTCATGTGATGCGCTGAATCGGCAATGATCCTTAATTCTCCATCGATCGCGGCTTTGGTTTCAGAGAGGTAATCCTCAATCTGATCTTCGATCTCGAAATACTGTTTGGTGAATCGGTAAAGCTGTTCGCCTTCGGGCGTTAGGTTCACGCGTTTTCGTTCACGCTGGAACAACAACAGGTCGTGATCCTGTTCCAGTTTTCGGACCTGCTCTGAAATCGCTGGCTGGGTCAGATACAAAGCCTCTGCCGCACGGGAAAATCCCCCATGTTTGGCCACGTAATGAAAGGCTTTCAACTGGCTGTGTCGCATTACAGTTCCCTGAAGATGAATGCATAGGCTGCGCCTATGATTAGATTGATAATTGCAATTTCACATATAGCAAGCGTTGCTGCAATTGTGTTCCTGAAAACGCTGTTCTGGAGCCTGGTAATGACGCCATCCAAACCAAAATTAGAGCAACCGCGCCTCGGCGAACCCTACCTTTTGACCCCCGGTCCTTTGACAACCTCCTATGCGGTCAAAGAGGCCATGCTGCGCGATTGGGGAAGCTGGGACGATGATTTCCGCGCCATGACGCGAGAGGTGCGGTCAAGCCTGCTGAACCTGCTTGGCGAGGGTGCCGACGAGTTTGATTGCGTGCCGATGCAAGGCAGCGGATCGTTTTCTGTCGAAGCGATGCTGGCATCCTTTATTCCGCGGGACGGAAAAGCGCTGGTATTGGCAAATGGTGCCTACGGGCAGCGTTCGGCACAGACGTTGCAGTACCTGGGTCGTGATCATGTCGTGTTGGACAAGGGCGATTACCTGCCGCCGAGGGGTGACGAAGTGGCGCGCATTCTTGCGGATGACCCGGACATCACGCACGTCGTCGCCATTCACTGCGAAACCAGCTCGGGTATCCTGAACCCGGTCGAAGAGATATCGGAAGTCACATATGCCGCCGGGCGCAAGCTTTTGATCGACTCGATGTCCGCATTTGGAGCGATTGAGCTCAAACCCACTGAAATCCGTTACGAGGCCATGGTGTCTTCGGCGAACAAATGCATCGAGGGCGTTCCGGGTTTTGGGTTCATTGTGGCCCGCAAGACCGAGCTTGAAGCCGCAAAAGGCAACAGTCATTCGCTGTCTCTGGATGTGTATGCGCAGTGGTCGCATATGAATAAAACGGGCCAGTGGCGGTTTACCCCACCGACGCATGTGGTCGCTGCCTTCATCGAGGCGCTTCGGGCGCACACTGCCGAAGGAGGTGTTGCAGGTCGCGGTGCCCGCTATACCCGCAACCGGGACGTCATGGTCGCGGGCATGCGTGAACTGGGTTTCGAAACACTGCTGGATAATCGTTGGCTGAGCCCCATCATCGTTACCTTCTTCTGCCCGGCTGATGAGAAATTCGTCTTCGATCAGTTCTATAACCGGATGAAGGAAAAAGGGTTCATTATCTATCCGGGCAAACTTACTGTCGTCGACAGTTTCCGCGTTGGTTGCATCGGTCAGATGGACGAAGATGTCATGCGTAAAGTTGTGATCGCCGCAAAAGAATCTCTGGAAGAAATGGGCGTGACAAGCGCTGCGCCTCCTCTCCGGGCACTGGAAGAACGCGCCAAGTTGGCCGCATAAAAATCAAGGAAAAACAGATGACCATTCAAACCCCTGTCGAAGCAAATGAGCGCGTCTACCCGACGCCCAAAGTGCCCGCAATTGCCATCTGCCTTGATGGATGTGAACCAGAATACCTCGACGTGGCGATTGCCAAAGGGCTGATGCCCAACCTCAAACGGATGCGGGAGGAAGGTACGGACCGTCTGGCGCATTCTGTTATCCCGTCGTTCACCAACCCCAACAATCTTTCGATTGCCACCGGGCGCCCGCCGATCGTGCATGGAATCTGCGGCAACTACCTTATCGATCCCGATACTGGTGAAGAGGTGATGATGAACGACGTCCGCTTCCTGCGTGCGCCGACCATCTTCTCGCAGTTCTATGATGCAGGTTTCCGCGTGGCGATGGTAACCGCCAAGGACAAGCTTCGCGCGCTGCTTGGTGCCGGGCTGAAGTTTGACGAGGGCAGGGCGGTTGCATTCTCTTCTGAGCGTTCGGGCGAAACGACGCTTGAGGAACACGGCATCGACAATGCCAGCAAGTGGTTGGGCATGGACGTGCCCGAGGTTTACTCGGCCGAACTGTCCGAGTTCGTTTTTGCTGCTGGCGTCAAGCTGCTGAAAGAGTTCAAGCCCGACGTCATGTATTTGTCGACCACCGACTATATCCAGCACAAGTTTGCACCCGATCAAAAGGGCGCACTGGATTTCTACGCCATGTTCGACCGCTATCTGGGCGAATTGGATGCATTGGGGGCCGCCATCGTGGTGACGGCTGATCACGGCATGAAGCCAAAGCACTTGGCAGATGGATCCCCTTCGGTCGTCTATGTGCAGGACCTGATGGACGAATGGCTGGGCAAGGATGCGGCGCGGGTCATCCTTCCGATCACTGACCCGTATGTCGTGCATCATGGTGCACTGGGCTCGTTCGCGACCGCATATCTGCCGGATGGCGCGGATCAGGGCGACATCATTGCCAAACTCAAGGCGACCGATGGGATCACCCATGTGCTGACCAAGGCTCAGGCCATTGAACGGTTCGAATTGCCCGGTGACCGGATTGGCGACATTGTAATGGTTTCTGGCGAAAACATTTGCATCGGAACGTCCGAGCATCGCCATGATCTGGCAGCGCTCAAAGAGCCCCTGCGCAGCCATGGTGGTTTGACGGAACAAGAAGTTCCCTTCATCGTGAATCGTGTCATCGACCTGCCAAACCAACCCGTGCTGCGCAACTTTGATGCCTTCTTCTACGCAACTACAGCGGCGGCACAGTAAGCCATGAAAGACCAGACCATGTCGAAAATCGAAGTACGTAACGAAGGAATGCGGATCGGTGGCGAAATCGTTTTTACCGATGAAACCATTCCGGTTCTCTACCCGTACACAAACGAAGTTGTGGGTCATGTTCCCGCTGGCACCGCAGAACACGCACGCAGGGCTTTCGAAATTGCGGCGAATTACAAACCAAAACTGACCCGGTACGAGCGCAGCCAGATTTTGCAGCGCGCAGGCGAGCTGATCGGTGAAAAACGTGATTATCTTGCGAAATGGCTGACGTTAGAGCTGGGCATCTGCCACCAGCATGCGATCTACGAAACCAAACGTGCACAGGATGTTTATCAGTTTGCGGCGGCTGAGGCGCTAAAGGACGATGGCGAGATATTTTCCTGCGATCTGACCCACAATGGCAAAGCCCGCAAGATTTTCACCACCCGAGAGCCGGTGAAAGCAATCAGTGCGATTACCCCGTTCAATCACCCTTTGAATATGGTAAGCCACAAAATCGCGCCATCTATTGCAACCAACAATTGTATGGTTTGTAAACCCACGGAACTGACTCCCCTGACCGCGCTGACATTGGCCGACATACTTTACGAGGCAGGCCTGCCGCACGAGATGTTCCAGGTGGTGACCGGTTGGCCTGCTGACATTGGCGATGAGATGATCACCAATGAACATATCGATATTATCACCTTCACCGGGGGTGTGCCGGTGGGCAAGTTGATCGCTGAAAAAGGCGTCTACAAGCGTCAGGCGCTGGAACTTGGGGGCAATGATCCTCTGATCGTTCTGAATGACCTCAGCGATGCGGATTTGGACAAAGCCGCAACAATCGCAGTGGCGGGTGCGACCGGAAACTCCGGTCAGCGGTGCACGGCGGTCAAGCGCATCCTCGTGCAGGAAAGTGTGGCCGACAAGTTTGTACCCCTGGTTCTGGAGAAGGCCAAGAAGATCAAATTTGGCGATCCGCAAGACCCTGAAACCGAGCTGGGGTGCGTGATCCACGACAAAGCCGCGGAGATATTCGAAAACCGCGTTCTTCAGGCTGAAAAAGAGGGTGCAGAAATCCTGTATCACCCGGGCCGTCAGGGCGCATTGCTGCCGCCTATCGTCGTCGACAAGGTTCCCCATGACAGCGAGCTGGTGATGGAAGAAACTTTCGGTCCTATCGTGCCGATCGTGCGCGTGCCGGACAACGACGAAGAGGTGATGGCGATCTCAAATTCGACCGAGTTCGGCCTGTCTTCTGGGGTCTGCACTAATGACCTGAACAGGGCCATCGCCTTTATCAACGGATTGAATGTCGGCACATGCAACATCTGGGAACAACCGGGTTACCGCATTGAAATGTCACCCTTTGGCGGCATCAAGGACAGCGGAAACGGCGTGAAGGAGGGTGTTATCGAGGCGATGAAGTTTTTCACCAACGTCAAAACCTATTCGCTGCCTTGGCCCAACTAAACCTTGCGTCCTTTCCCCACAGGCGGGAAGGGCGCCTCATATCCTCCCTGATACTGGCGGGCCTTTAGGGGCCCGCATCTTTTGATGACAGAAACGAGGAGCGGACATGCCACAGATTGTCCACACGGAAGGGGAATCAAACACATCCGAGGCGCGCAAGGCGTGGTTGAGAAAGTCCATGGGACCAAAGTCGACACCTCTGCTCAAACGCGATGCGGATGTATTCCTGCATCAATCTCTGTCATCACCCTGCGTCAGCACCATTGCAAAGGCCAAGGGGATCTGGATCGAGGATATGGAGGGTCGCCGGTACATGGATTTCCATGGCAACTCGGTGCACCACATAGGCTACGGGCACCCGCGTCTGGTTGCCGCAATCAAGGCGCAGCTTGACGATCTTCCTTTCGCGCCCCGCCGCTTTACCAATGATCCGGCAGTGGACTTGGCGGAAAAACTGGCAGATATCGTATCTGGCGATCTGGGGAAAATGCTCTTTACCACAGGCGGCTCTGACGCCAACGAGGTTGCCCTCAAGATCGCGCGCGCCGCGACCGGTCGGTTCAAAACGATCAGCTTCTGGGATGCCTTCCATGGCGCGGGCTTTGGCGCCGCAAGCGTCGGTGGCGAGGCGACGTTCCGCAGTCATATCGCGGGCCCCCTCTTGTCGGGCACTGAACACGTCGCGCCTTTCGCCTGCTACCGTTGCCCATACAATCACACGGGGCCGGAAACCTGCGGGTTGGCCTGCGCGAAAATGGTCGAATATGTTCTGGAGCGTGAAGGAGATGTGGCGGCGGTCATAGCCGAACCGATGCGTGCGGTGCCCTATGTACCACCGCCGGGGTTTTGGAAATCCGTGCGCGAGGCGTGCAATCGTCACGGCGCGCTTTTGATCATGGATGAAATCCCGACAGGCCTTGGCAAAACCGGCAGGATGTTTGCCTTTGAACATGACGAGATCGTCCCCGACATTGTGACGCTCGGAAAAGCGCTTGGCGGGGGCATCCTGCCCATTGCCGCTTGTGTTGCCCGCAAACAATTGGATGTCTGCGGAGATTTTGCCATTGGTCATTACACACACGAAAAGAACCCGGTTACCGCGCGGGCCGCTTTGACAACGCTTCAAATCATCGAAGATGAGGGGTTGGTTCATCGATCGGCCACGTTGGGTGAGCACGCAATTGGCCGTCTTATGGACGAACTTCAGAACGTACCTACCGTCGGAGACATTCGGGGACGGGGTTTGATGTTCGGGGTCGAAATCGTCGATGATCGCGCCGACAAAACGCCGGGTAATGCGCGTGCCGAACGGATTTACTATGCCTGTCTGGAGGCCGGTTTGAGCTATAAGATCAGTCAGGGATGCGTTCTGACATTGTCGCCGCCGCTGACCATCTCGCAATCGGATCTGGACCACGCAATCGACATTGTGGTTGCTGCGATCAAGGCCGAGAGTTGACACGTCGGATCAGTCAAAATTCGGCAGTTGGGAAAAAGAGGCTAGCCGGGACAGCGACGAAGACCCCAAAATGCGACGTAAGACAACGAGTTCGATGGCGCACGGCGTACAAAAAAATTTGGATCTAGCCGAAGGCGTTGTAGTATCCAACTGCACTCAGGCTTCAAGCGCTGACGAAAGTGACGGGAAAGGCAAAATCTTCAATTCGGCCTCTAGTACAAATGAGACTGAATAAACTGACGGGATTACAGGAACTCAATATCAACAGAGCGGGGTCTTTCATGGTATCGAATGTAATTCAGAAGCTGAAAGACCTGTTGTCGCTGTGCTCCACAGATCGCAGCCCGTCGTCTTTGCCAAATGGTGGAAAAAAAGATTCAGTTCAGCAGGCGACTACTTTTTACCTGCCATAGGGTATTCAAACTCCCTTTGCCGCGAGATCCTTGAATACAGATTTCACCAACTTGCCCATGCCTTCATCCGTTTCAGGCGGTTATTCTCTTTTTCCATCCTCGCAAATACTGATCAGATCTAAGGTCTAATCGGCATTACTTCTGTGTGTCATGAATCATCCTTGCAAGGGTGGATGATCAACACCGAGATAGTCTGATTTCAGGGGACTGGGTCACCCGTTCAGCTTCTTTGACAGGGCTGGGAGCGCAGAAGCTCAACTGGCTTCCAACGGTTCGCTGAGTTCTATGGCCCACCCTCTCGACGCATGTCAGGAACGCCGATTGAAAATGTAGCATCTTCCGCCGCCGGGACAGATGGCTTTGAATTGTACGGGTGTTCAGCGCAAACCCGCCACCGAGATAGCAAGGTGGCGGGTCAGGTTATCGTTGTGACAAATTGGTCGGATCAGAGCTTGATGCGGAAGGCTGCGAAACCGTCTGCACCTTCCCCGGCGTCCTCGATTGCCACTCCTTTGACATCGCCCATATAGTCACGGGCTTTTGGACCGGTCTCGAACAACACCGTGGTGTCCGCCAGCGGCGAAAACGACCAGTTGGCATCCGCTTTGGGATCGATTGTGCCCTGTTCGACAATGTAGCGCACAATGACGTCGCGGTTGGTGTCCGGTGCTTCGAACACGATTGTGTCGCCCATTGCGCCCGGGAACGCGCCACCACCGGATGCGCGGTAATTGTTGGTGGCAATGATGAACTCCATATCATCCGTAACAGGCGAGCCATTGAAGGCAAGGTTCACGATCCGTGCTGCGTCGGGGTTTACCTCTTCGCCCTTTGGCCCAAAGCGCGACGGTTGCGACAGGTCGATCTGATAGGTCACGCCGTCCATCACGTCGAAATTGTACGACGGGAATTCAGGGTTCAGAAGGATCGCATCCTTGGATCCAGCTTCGACCTGATTGAACATACCGGCCGAGCGTTCCAACCAGCCACGCACCTGCGCTCCGTTCACTCGAACAGCGCGGACCGTGTTTGGATAGAGGTACAGATCGGCCACGTTCTTGATGGCAACGTCCCCGACCGGGACATCGGTGTAATACTCCGGACCGCCTCGGCCGCCAGCCTTGAACGGTGCTGCCGCAGACAGGATCGGCAGCCCTTCATGCTCGGTGCCTTTCAGCATGTCTTCGACATACCATTTCTGCGCGATCGAGACGATCTGCACAGACGGATCATCCGCGACCAATGCGAAATAGCTGTGCAGCGGAGCCGAGGTCTTGCCGACCGCGCGCCGAACATAGGCGAGCGTTTCGTCATGAGCTTTCGCAACCGAATCCAGAACCTTCTGATCATCTTCGACCAGAGCGGTGATCGAGCGGTCTTCGTTGCGTTTGGAAATCGGTCGCGCCTCGGAGGTTGTGGTAACGACGCGCCATTCATTGCCGTCCCGTTCCAAAAGCAGGTCCAGCAGGCCAAGATGCGACCCCCAGAAACCGCCCATGACGGCAGGTTTGCCCATCAGCGTGCCTTTTTCCACATCGATCCCTGGGCGGTCAGCAAATGTCGGTGACGGGAAAACCAGGTGATTGTGGCCGGTGACCAGCGCGTCGATCCCGTCGACACCTGCCAGAACCACCGATGCGTTTTCCATGCCGTCTTCATGATCGGCACCCCCGATCCCCGAATGCGACAGGGCGATGATCAGGTCACATCCCTGTTCCTTCATCTCGGGCACATAGGCCTGAGCCGTCTCGACGATATCGCGGGCTTGAACATTACCCTCCAGGTGCCTGCGGTCCCAATTCACGATTTGTGGCGGTGTAAAGCCGATGACACCGATCCTGATTAGATGTTTGGTGCCGTCGCCCATCTCGATGTCTCGGTCGAGAATGGCATAGGCCTGAACAAGGGTCTTGTCGTCACGCGGGTTTGCACCTTTTTCCTTGGCGACGTTGGCCAGAACAACAGGGAACTCGGCACCGGCCAAAGCCTTGTTCAGGAATTCCAGACCGTAGTTGAACTCGTGATTGCCCAGCGTCGCGGCATCATACCCGACCGTATTGAAGGCCGTGATGATGGGATGACTGTCGCCGTCCTTCATGCCGCGCTCGTAAGCGATGTAGTCACCCATCGGGTTGCCTTGCAGGAAATCGCCGTTATCCACCAAAAGCGAGTTTTTCGCCTCGGACCGGATTTCGTTGATGATCGACGCTGTGCGGGACAGGCCTACTGTATCGCGGGGTTTGTCCGAATAATAATCATAAGGGAACACATGAACATGGATGTCGGTGGTTTCCATGATGCGCAGATGCGCCTGATTACTGGCCGCTGCCACCGAAAATGGGTGCAGGGTAATTGCCGCTGCACCAGCGGTTGTCGTGGCAAGGAAACGGCGTCGCGAAATTGTAGAACGGCTGGAGAAAGACATAGGTCACCTTTCAGGTTTGTGGTCAACGCGTCTTTTTGCCTGTAATTCACAACAACCATATGAAACGGGGTGCCAGCGCTTTAGACGCGTCATGTGTAGGCGCAATGCTAGGTACAATAGCCCAACTTCCTGTACTTGATAAGACATGGCAGAAGGGGAACCCTTGCCCTGCGATTGCCAAGACAATGCCTCTCAATCAGTGCTTTGCGACATATCCAGCTCGCATCATGTTGGCATCCGTCCACTGACCGCCAACCGTGTGGCTGGGACGGCCCGGTTATCAACGTACTGCCCCCAGGACAACACGCTCTTTCGGGAAGCTGGTCAGTGATTGGCACCCGTCTTCTGTGACCAGGACGTCATCTTCATTACGGACACCAAAACTGCCCAGGTCATACAGACCCGGTTCGTTGGTCCAGACCATGCCTGCGCGCATTACCTGGTTGTTTCCGCGCATGATATAAGGAGCCTCGTGCAAATCCCGACCCAAACCATGGCCTGTCTTGGTGCGTATGCGATTGGCGAATGGGGATGCTTCAAGAACGCCGATGACCGCATCATCGATATCATGGACAGTCACACCGGGGCGACACACGTTCAGACCCATCTGGCCTGCACGTACAGTCCCGATAACCTGCTCAAGCGCACGTTCCGAGATGGTGATCGCAGCTTGCAGGGAGGCCACATCCTTGCTGGACTTGATCAGGCGCAGTTTCGAGACTTGGTGCTCTGCATCAATTATCTTTAACCCAGGCATAGCTTCGGTCAGTGCATCAGAGACAAAAACACGCATGACCTGTCCTTCACCTGTAAGGGACGTGATGCTCAGGTGGTCCGCCAAAGCGGCGAAAGCCCCTTTGTAACCGGCCTCATCCCGCCAATCGAATACCGCTCCTTCGAACCTTAATTGATCCCACGAGCCAAGTTCCAGATTTGGAACAATGGCGGCGGATTCTCCTGAAGCGGGTATCACAACCACGATGAGGCGTTCGTTGGTCATGAAAGACTTGCCCATGGCACGGTCGAAATTTGGACCCGGCACTAATGCCACGGCATCGACAGAGATTTCACGGGCCAATTGGCGATATTCTGATAAATCTGGTAATCTTACCAACCCTTAATGTGACCAAAACCACCCGCTTCGGCGATCCCGGCACATCTTATTGTTCTTACTCCACGCGCGAGCCGTTATCGGCTTGGTATTCTGACGGTTGGAAACGTCGCCACTCGTTTCGCCGCACAGCAGCATACAGCCCGGCCAAAAGTTCGCTTCGTGTTTCAGATTGCAGTCGTCACTTTTGTCAGCCACTCTTTTGCGGGATCGCTCAATCGCGGTGAAAGCATCTGTCTGATTTGACGATGATATTGATTTAACCAGTGCCGCTCGGGCATAGTCAGGTTTTGAACAATCAACATGTCAGTCTGAATTGGCACAAACGTCATATTGCGGAAGGCAAGGAAACCGTTGTCTTCTGTGACGACCTCAAAGACGTTTTCTATGCGGATGCCGAAGCTGGCGGCCTTGTAAAACCCCGGTTCAATCGACATGACCATGCCCGGTTCCAGATCAATCGGGTTATAGGGTTTTCCTATTCTCTGCGGGTGTTCGTGCACTGACAGTCGATGGCCGATGCCGTGACCGGTCCCATGGTCATAGTCCAGCCCGAGATCCCACAAAGGGCGGCGGCAGATCCCGTCGATATGGTGCCCTTGGGTACCAGGCGGGAATCGCAAGGTGGCCAAGGCACAGAAGGCCTTGAAGACTGCCGTGTATGCCTCATCATACCCGTCAGGCCGTGCTCCAAAAGCATAGCACCGGGTGGTATCGGTCGTTCCCGTCTCGTATTGTCCGCCGCTGTCCATCAGATAGGTTTGATCCGGTTGGATAGGATCATTCCGATCCGCGGTCGCGCTATAGTGGCACATCGCCGCGTTCCCGCCTGCCGCTGAGATCGCGTGAAAACTGTCACCTAGGAAACCTTGCTGTGCGCAGCGCAGCGCCTTCAATTTTTGCTCTGCTTCACGCTCGGTCAGGGGGTCACCACTTTCGGCGCGAACGGGAACCGTGTCTGCAAGCCAGGCACCAAATTCTGCCCACGCGATTCCGTCGGTGAAATGGCAGGTTCGAAGACCCTCCAGTTCGATCGTGTTTTTCAATGCCTTAGTCCGGGTAATCACACTGCGTTCAGAACCAAGTTTCGCACCGGCTTCTTCGATGGTTTGTCTTACGGCGACAGGTGAGAAATCCGGATCAGCCAATACCAGCTGATTTGGCCGAAATCTGGCCTTGAGCGTGGGCAAAAACTCTACCTGTGGAACTATCTGAAGATTTGAGGGCAATGCACTCTCTACGAAATCATCCAGCTTTTGCGGATCGACAAACCAAATCAGCGTCCCGTCCCGATGTGCCAGAAGAAAGGAGTTAACTACCGGATTATAGCCAACATCCGCGCCGCGGATGTTCAGTAACCAGGCGATATTGTCAGGTTGTGTTTCGACAACAAAGTCGGCCTGTCGCTGAACCAGATAGTTCGCCAGATCAGAGCATTTTTCTGCACAGTTTTTCCCGGCAATCTGCGACGGTAAAACTGTCACACGACCACAGGGTGGCGCTGGTTGATCTGTCCAAACCGCGTCGACCGGATTGACTTGTTGCGGCACCATCATTGCGCCCACATCCTTGCAAGCTGCGTCAAACCGGTCAAACCACGACGGGGGTATGTGCATCGGGTCATATCCGAGGCGCCAACCTGTACGCATCTCTTTTCTCAGCCACTCTTCGGGCGTCTCGCCATGAAGATGATGATGAGAGAACAACGCGCCTTTGCACTCTTGCGTAGCCTGCAAGCTGTATCGACCATCGACAAAAAGGGCGACGGTCTCAGGTGTTACAAAGGCAAGTCCGGCAGATCCGGTGAACCCGGTCAGATACGCCAGACGTTCGTCATGCGGTGCGACGTATTCGCCTTGATGGGCATCAAATCGTGGTAGTACAAAGGCATCCAGGTCCTGCACGCTCATTTGGTCGCGGAACAGCGAAATTCTTTCGCTCGGACATAAATGAAACCTATCCAGCATGTGCTTTGATCTCTTCCGCGTGGTGGCAGGCGACCTCTCCAAACTCCCTAAATTGTCTGAGTGCGGGAACGTCGCGTTGACAAAGACTTGTGGCAAAACGACAGCGCACGTGGAACGGGCATCCGGGCGGTACGTTCATTGGTGACGGCAACTCACCCTCCAGTCGGATGACGTTGCCCTTGTCATCCGGATCAAGCGAAGGCGCAGCGCTGAGCAGAGCTTGGGAGTAGGGATGTGAGGGATCGGAGAACAAGGTTTCGCTATCGCCGATCTCCACAATCCGGCCCAGATAAATTACGGCCACCCGGTTCGAGACGTGACGTACAAGTCGCAAGTCATGTGCGACGAAAAGAATTGTAAGGTTCAGTTTGTCCTGCAATTCAAGCAGAAGATTGACGACTTGTGCCTGTACTGAAACGTCCAGCGCTGAAACCAGTTCGTCGGCAATCAAAACTTCCGGCTCGACTGCCAGCGCACGTGCGATAGCAATTCGCTGCCTCTGCCCCCCTGAAAACTCGTGTGGAAATTTGTGTGCGGTGTCCTGTGGCAGGCGGACCAGATCCAACAGTTCCATAACGCGCGAAGGAATTTCACTCTCGGGACGCATCTTGTGAACACTAAGAGCCTCGGACAGAATCTGACCAGTCGTCATCCGGGGGTTCAGGGACGAATAAGGATCCTGAAACATCATTTGAACGCGACGGTTGTAGTCGCGCTCATTACGAAATTTCGGGTCAAAGATATCTTTTCCTGCGAAACGGATACTGCCGGCCTGAGGCTGGTGAAGCCGAACGATGCAACGCGCGAGCGTGGACTTGCCACACCCAGACTCGCCGACAACGCCCAGTGTTTCTCCTCGCTTGAGCTCGAGGCTGACACCGTTCAGCGCGTTGACAACCCGCCCGGGTCGCTGGCGGATCAGATCAAGAACCGATCGTGACAAATGAAATTGAAGACCCACATCGTTTATCTCCATGACCGTATCTGTCATGCGACGTCTCCCTGAGCTGCAGGCACATGATTGAAGCACGCCACATGACGGCCCTCGGATATTGCCGACAAGGGTGGGCGCGCGTTCAGGCACGCGTCGACTGTGCTGTGGCACCGTGGGGCAAAGGCGCATCCGACAGGCAATCTCTCGAGGCTCGGAGGCGTGCCCGGCACCGAATAGAGCGGTGTGCGCGGCGGCACATTCTGAGGAACAGACCGCATCAGTCCAACAGTATAAGGGTGACGTGGTGCATTCAAAACCTGACGCACTGCCCCCTGTTCAACCACCCGTCCGGCATACATGACAGCCAAGGATTCACAGGTTTGAGCGACCACACCTAGATCATGCGTGACAAGAACCACGCCCATCTGAAGCTCATCGGCCAAGGACAGGATCAAATCAAGAATCTGCGCCTGAATCGTAACGTCCAATGCGGTGGTTGGTTCATCCGCGAGCAACAGTTTCGGGTTAGCTGCCAGAGCAATCGCGATCATAACGCGCTGCCGCATACCACCTGAAAACTGATGTGGGTATTCGTTCAAACGTGACGCGGCAGATGGAATCCCTACATGATCCAGCATCTCAACCGCCCGGTCACGGCGCGCCGCGCGATTGAGGTCGGTATGCGCCTTCAACGTCTCGGTCAGTTGCATGCCAACCGTCAACAATGGGTTAAGCGATGTCATCGGCTCCTGAAAGATCATCGCAATTTCGCCACCGCGAATGCGCCTCAGTTTTCGTTCGGAAAGCGGAACAAGGTTTTGCCCCTGCCAATTCACAACTCCTGTGACTTCGCCATAGCGCCGCGATAGCCCCAGAACCGAGCGCAAAGTGACGCTCTTGCCAGAACCGCTTTCACCGACCAGTCCCAGGACTTCGCCACGTCGAACGGAAAAACTCACGTCTCGCACGGCTGGCAAAGGGGTCCCTTCTTTCCAGAAGGTTGTACTAAGGTTTTTCACTTCGAGGATAGGTTGCTGATTGCCTGTCATTGCCAACTCCTTACCCGCGTGGCCTGAGCAGGTCTGCCAACCCATCGCCAATAAGGGAAAATCCAAGACCTGTGATAACGATCGCGATCCCGGGCATCAGGCTCAACCACCAGGCCGTTGTGATAAAATTGCGTCCTTCCGCGATCAGGACGCCCCATTCCGCCTGCGGTGGCTGTGCGCCAAGACCCAGATACCCAAGTGACGAACCCAGCAGAATTGCCAGCGCCATATCCGTCATCCAGTAGACGATAACCGGCGTAATCGCATTCGGCAGAAGGTGGCGAAAGATAATGCGCCTGTCGGAGTATCCCATGACGATGCCAGCAGCGGCATAGTCGTTTCCCATCTGCGCAATGATCTCGGCTCGCATTAACCGGGCATAGTAGACCCAACCAACAACCGTTATCGCAATGTACATATTGACCAAGCCCGGCCCAAGTACGGCGACGACTGCAATGACCAGAACCAGAAATGGGAACGTGATGATCGCGTCCACGACACGCCCGAAGATCATATCAGCGATCCCGCGGTAGTAGCCGACAAGCGCGCCAACCACGACGCCAATGATCAGGGCAAAGACTGTGGCAAGGACTGCCATCTGCATGTTTACCGAATAGGCTGAAATAACGCGGCTCAGACTGTCGCGCCCCAGCAGGTCGGTGCCGAAGGGATGGGCCCAGCTTGGTGGCTGTCGGACCGCGGTGTAATCGATGAAGTTTGGATCATACGGGGCAAACGCATTTGGCATGATCGCAAGCAAAGTCGACATTCCAATGATGCAGAGGCCTATTATGAAACCCGGTTTTCGTAGCGCCGCTGGTATGCGCGTCTTTGGCGGTACGCCCGCCCCACCAGGAGAAGTGGCAGTGTCGGTCATGTCAAACGCATCCTCGGGTCCAACGAGCTTTGAAACAGGTCCGTAAGCAGGAATACGACCGAGACCAGAACCGCAAATGTCAGCGTCAATCCCTGGATGAGCGGGTAGTCGCGCGCGAAAATCGCCTCAAGCATCAAGCGTCCGACACCGGGTACGGCGAAAACTGTTTCGGTAACCAGCGTTCCACTCATGAGGTTGCCGATAGACAGACCCAAAAGTGTAACGGTCGAAATCAGTGCGTTACGTAACACGTGGCGCCCCAAGATCAGCCTATCGGGCAAACCCTTGGCTCGGGCAAACTGAACGTATTCGGCATCAAGGACCTCGATGATGGCGGCGCGCAGGTTTCGCATGATGATCGCCGACGTGTACAACGCCACCGCTACGGCAGGCAGGAACAGATGATACAGCCTGTCCATAAAGGTGTCGCCATAGCCGCCAACCGGAAACCACCGCAGTTGGGCGGCAAGAAAAGTCAGCAAGATCAGACCGATGTAAAACACAGGCATCGATAACCCTATCTGGAACACTGTACGGATCACTGCGTCGGGCCACCGTCCGCGGTTCAGAGCTGCAACAAACGCCAGTGGTCCTGCAATCAACAAAGACATGAGAACTGCATAGATCGTCAGAAAAGCCGTGGTCGGCAGGCGGTTGATGATGACTTCAGTAACCGGTGCGCGCATCAGGATAGACCGGCCCAAATCGCCTTGCATCGTATTTGTCAGAAACAGCCAAAACTGCACCAACAGCGGCTCGTTCAGTCCCAACCTCTCGCGGATAGCAGCAAGATCGGCATCCGAAGCCCGGTCTCCTGCGATGGCGATGGCCGGATCCCCCGGTAGAAGACGAACCAGAACAAAGATGATGATCATCACGAGGATGAATGTGGGGATCATCAACAACAAGCGTTTGAATGTGTATTGAAGGGTTGCCATCAAGGCCTCCGTCAAATGTACCGCCGGCAGGTACTGCCGGCGGCATTTAAGCGATCAGCGGCTGACGGTCGCCTGATCGAAGACGTTATTTCCCAGTGGTGTCTGAATGTATCCGTCCACGCTGGTCGATACTGCCACCGCAAAGGGCGTCTCATACATGAAAAGCAAAGGGGCTGCATCTGCATATATTTCCTGCATTTCAGCATACTGGGCCGCTCTTTTTTCAGCGTCTATTTCTGTTGCCGAAGCCTCAAACAGAGCATTGAATTTCGCGTTTTCCCAACCAGTGCCGACCGCATTGGCTGTAGGTGTATAACCTAACCAGCCGACGACCTGGCTGGGGTCGTTTACGTCATTCACCCAGCCATAGGTGTGGATGTCAAATTCGCCCGAGCGGTTCTTGGCGCCACGTGTCGGCCCATCCACCTGTTCGACTGACAGATTGATCCCCAACGGAGCCCACATCTGCTGAAGGGCCGCAAATATGGTGCTGTCATCCGCAGAGCCGGCCAAAGTCGTAAAGGTGATTTGGGTTCCCGGCGCTACGCCTGCCTCGGCGATCAGAGCTTTGGCCTTGTCAAGGTCGTAGGCATATAACGGGCCAAGATCTGCGGAAAGCTGGGTCGCCGCTGCCATCAGTGGTGACGTCATTGGCTTGCCAGCGCCTTGCAGCACAAGCCCGATCAGTGCCTCTTTGTTGGTGGCATAGTTGAGTGCCTGCCGAACCCGAGCGTCTGACAACGGGTTAGGCGATCCGTCAGCACGGGTTTCACGCGTGTTGATCGGCGAATATATGATCCGTGTTGACGGATAGAGGTTCATGTTGATCGCTTGGTCTGCTTCAAGCTCCGGCACACGTGAAAACGGAATGAATTCAGCAGCATCCACTTCACCAGCCTGAAGCTTCAGAATCCGGGTTGCGTCATCAGGTATGACCTCGAAATGCACGCCGTCCAGGTAAGGCAGCGCTTTGCCGTCGGACCCTTTGCGCCAATAATTCTTGTTGGCACAGAACTCCATGGAGGTTCCCTGCTCAAATCCACACAGATAGAAGGGGCCGGACCCGACACCGGGGCCTTTGGCTGCAAAGACTGCGGCGGACTTTTCCTGGTCAGTGGAACCTTCGGCCGCCTCAAAGACGGCTTTGGAGACAATACCGGTTGTGAAAGTGGCAAGCATTGAGAGGATTGTCGGGTCAGCCGCTTTCAGACTGATCGAGACGACATTTCCTTCCGCGCTTACATTGTCGATGGATCCCAGAAGTCCGGCCCAGGGGCTTAGATCGGGATTGCGGGCGCGATCCAGCGAAAAGACAACGTCTTCTCCGGTCAAAGGCGTTCCATCCGAAAAGGAGACGCCGCTGCGCAAGGTAAGCGATACAGACTGTCCATCATCGGAGATACTGTATTCTTCGGCCAGTCCTGGGATGACAGAGTTTCCATCTTCACTGGGGCGCAATAGCGTGTCGAAAAGGCTGCCAACCATCCAGATGTCAGGGTTTCGATCGGCATAAATCGGGTCAATCAGGTTTGATCCGTCATATCTGGCGAAATTCAGAATGCCACCACGCTCTTGTGCGAACAAAGGTAGGGCCATTGCGGTAGCCACGACGGCAGTCGCTGCCATCAAATTACGTTTCATTGATGAGTTCCTCCCAAAGCGATTCTCGATCGCATGAAGGCGGTATACATTAATTTCAATACTGCTAAAACAACTTTTAGTTTGACGTAAACTGCATATTGCGATCACAGGAGCATTGATTGGAAACCCAGGATGCGCCACGACATTCTGGGCAGCACTTTCAAGTGCGACCCCGCGATAGAATTCGGAGAACTTTCGGTGAGCTGTTCAGCCGGTGCTGTTACTTGGGCGTATTTTTGATCGGCGTCGTATCCACCCACAATTCAACCGCTTCGGTATCTCCTAGAACGATCGAATAATGCGGCTTGGACGCGTCGTGATGTATCGTGTCACCGCTCGACATGATGTGGACTTCATCACCCAGATGATATTCCAACTGACCCGAAATCAGATAACAAAAGGTCTCGCCTTCGTGACACATCTTCTCGGACATGTGACCCGCAGGGCGATGAACAATACACGGATACAAAAGCGCCCCCGAAAACCCCGGACCCAACTTTTCATAGAACCGCCCGTTGACTCCCAAAGCATAGGTTTGACGTCGATCTTTGCGAACGTATTCGGTGTACTCCTCGGGAACGCTGACTAGCTGTTCAATGCTGGTCTTCAAAGATGCAGCAATTGCCATAAGCGAAGACAGGGACGGGGCACTGATGCCGCGTTCAACCTGCGATATGAACCCTGTTGTCAAATCAGCTTCATCCGCAACTTCGACAAGTGTTTTGCCAAGCGCTTTCCGGCGGCGTCGAATTGCTTTCCCCAGTTGAGACGGGTGATTTTTCTGATCCATCATTTCTTCTCTAGTGGTCGAGCTCGACGGCTCTCAGGGGCCTTGTTTCAGCAAATCCTGTACCTGTGACCGACGGGAACAGCGATTCGCTTACCTAGGCGAACTTCATAACCGGTACGGTTATCATTGGCTAAGTTTCTACTAAAAGCGTTTTTAACCCGGAAAGGCAAATTAGGTTCCTTCCTTCGTGTCGCTGCAAACTTCTGAATGAGAGGCTTAGTCTCGGCGATCACGTGGGAGGAAGGTAGCCAAAATCAGCTCTCCGCTATGACTGGCTCAGATCTGACGAAGGACCTTGTTGCTGCCGACTTACTTCACCGCGCGCACAGAAGAAAATTAGTGAATTTGACGCCTTCATCCCAGAATGGAAGAAGAAGCAGCCGCGTGCCCGTTGCGTTGAAGAATCTTAGGGCCAAGTGCCAGGAATTCTGCACTGAGCGTACCTTCGAATGCGCCCGTGCAAAGACCAACGGTGAAAAAAACTCGATTGTTGAGGGTCGCCTGATTAACTCTCGGACTGCGTTCGGCCATGATCTCTGTTCGACTGCGACAAGAAACTGTGTGCCTCAAGTAGAATTGCGCAATATATTGAGGCGTCGTTATTGGGATGTTGCGGCCCCTCAAAGAGCTCATTGTGAAACCTGTTCGAAACCCATTTGTCCGAACCAATCTTTCATTTCCACATGCCAGTCATTCACCAAAAGATTGCAACTTATCCATCTGCTTTATTCGGTCGCAACTGCCTGAACATGCGCTGCGAAAGTAGGATCAAACATCAGTGCCTTGCACCTGTCGAACCGACCCGTGGCATAGGCCCAGAAATCATCGGCCGGGTTATCATCGGCATGTTGGATCAAGCCCCAAAGTGTCCACAGAAGATCGCACATCGCCTTGTAGATCACCATTCGCCCGAATTGAGCCGCTGTTGGTGCCGCGCCGAAATAGGACGTCAGCATCTCGATTTCTTGCGCCTCGGTCAGCCCGGCTTCGACCGACAAATCGCCGAGGTCCCAAAGGGCATCATTCATGCCGGAATATTCGAAATCCACGATCCACATACGGTCACCGTTGTCGAGAAAGTTCTCGCAAAGCGGATCGCAATGGCTGGGAACCAGCATGCCCGGCCTGTCTTGCAGCAGCTGTTTGATCGGCGCAGCTTCCGCGACAATTTCTGTATAGCCTTCGGGCAGGGAAATATCCTTTGTTGACAGGACTTTCAGGTATTCATCGATCATCGAAAAAAGTTCGAACCGAAACTCGAAAGGGCGGGGTGACTCGTGTAGTTGCCGCAGGGCATGCCCGGCACGTGCGGCCGCTCCGGTGCGCGTTGCGAAAAGCTCGGGTGTCATGGTGACGATACCGTCAATGCAATCACTGATCATCACACCGGTATCTGCATCCGCCCAAAGCACAGCAGGACCGATGCCAGCTTCGGCTGCGACCTTGGCATTGTGAATCTCAACGCCGCGATCAATGTAATCCGCAGTGCCATCTCCGGGGATACGAACGATCATGGTGTGCCCGCCGGTTTCCACTCTGTAGACCAGATTGGTCAACCCACCCAGCCGTTTGATTTTGCTGTCTTGTGCTGAGGTTTCCTCAAAACCTTTCAGGTTGCGAAGTTCACTCAGGACACGATCAGTGTTTCCGTCAGTCATTATCTGCCCTCCCTTTCAGGCTTTTAGCCGCTCATTGGTCGGGTCGTACAGAGGCCCATCCACCCGGTGGATCTGTTTGCGGTCTCCGAACAATTCGAGTTCGAATTCCGTCTGGTCCATCAGCGCCACCGGAAGATAGCCGTAGATGATCGTTTTCCCGACATGGTGCCCATAGCCACCGCTGCTGGCGCGCGAAACGGTTACGCCATTGTGCAGGATGGTTTCCCCCCCGGTCATCGGCAGTTTTTCCTCGGTCACGAAGGTACAGAGTTTCTGTGCTGCGCCATTGGATTTCTGGCCCTCCAGAACATCGCGCCCGAAGAAACTTCCCTTGGATTTCAGGTGGACGCGAGAGCTCAGGCCCGCTTCTACAGGTGTATAGTCCGGGGTGATATCGGTGCTCCAGTAAAGATACCCCTTTTCCAGGCGCAGCGAGTCTATGGTCCGGTAGCCAATGTCGCGGATGCCATAGGCCTGTCCGGCCTTCCAAAGCTGATCATAGACATGAAGTGCAAATTCGGTTGGGATGTGCAGTTCCCAGCCCAATTCGCCGGTATAGCCGATGCGCACCGCACGCACTTTTGCTGCTCCGACCGTAATGTCGCGCGCTGTTGCAAAGGGAAACGCAGCGTTTGAGATATCCTCTTCGGTTACCGCCTGCAGGACGTCGCGCGCTTTTGGTCCGCAGATATTGATCACCGCCCGGGATGAGGTAACCTCGATCAGATGTGCCGATCCGTCTTGCGGCAGATGGCGTCGGATCCAGTCAGAATCGTGCGCCCCGAATCCGGCGCCGGTCACGATATAGAAATGGTCGCGCCTCAGGCGGGTGATGGTGACATCCGCCTCGACTCCTCCTTTGTCGTTACAAAGCTGGGTATAGATTACGCTGCCATCCGGCTTGTCCATGTTTGAGACCGCTAGGTGTTGCAACACACCCAACGCGCCAGAGCCGATCAGTTCGAACTTGGAAAAGCTCGACTGGTCGATCAGAACGACACCTTCGCGCGCAGCGCGGTGTTCTTCGGCCGCGAAGACATGCCAACCGGGATTGAGAAAATCGAGTTGATCCACTGGGGTAACCCCAGCTGGGGCGAACCACAAGGGCCGCTCCCACCCGTTCTTTGACCCATAGACCGCCCCGTGTTCTTTCAATCGGTTGTATAGCGGAGACAGTCGCAAATTGCGTGCGGTCTCGGCCTCCTGGCCCGGATAGCGCATCTTGTAGTGATGCGCATAATGCTCGACAGCTCGGGGATACATAAAGGCCTTGGTCGCATGATGTGGGCTGAACCGCCGCACGTCCAATGGCCAAAGATCCAGGCTTGGACGCCCGTTCAGAATCCATTCCGCGATCATTTCCCCCGCGCCCCCGCCAGCCGCAATACCATAGAGGAACCCGGTCGAGAGCATCAGGTTTTTAACCTCAGGGGCCCAGCCCATGACAAAATCACCATCGGCGGAGTAGGGGATTGGTCCATTGATGATTTGCCGGATGCCGACCTGGTTCACGACAGGCGTGACGACACCGGCAAGTTCAGCCAGCGGCGCGAAACGGTCAAGATTGTCCGGTAGCAACTGGCGCACGAACTCTCCGGGAATGCCCCGCTCTCCAAATGGCAATGTGTCGTCTTCGTAACCTCCGATGACCAGACGCCCGCCAGCATCGGGCTTGTAATAGACCAGACGCTCAGGGTCGCGCAGCGTGGGCAGGCCCTTGACCAATTCCGGCTCTGGCAACGGTTCTGTTACGACATATTGGTGCTCGACAGCGCAGGCTGGCACCACGACGCCCAGTTTTGCGGCCAGTTCACGGCTCCACATGCCCGAGGCCAGCACAACGGTTTTCGCCTCATAGTCGCCGTTGGTTGTCATCACTTTGGTTATGCGGCCATTGCGGATTTCGAAATCCTTGACCTTCACCCCCTGCCTGATCTGTGCGCCGTGGCTCCGCGCACCGGCTGCAATCGCCAGACACAGGCCAGCGGGGTCAACGTGGCCATCCGATGGAATAAAGGCAGCCCCCTCTAACCCGTCGGCATCAATATAGGGAAACAGGGCTTTCGCTTCGGCTGGTGAGATGATTTCCATCTCCAGGTCAAAACTGCGTGCCATTGTCGCCAGACGTTTTGCCTCCAGCAGCCGTTCCTTGGTTGCCGCCAGCCGCAAGCTGCCGACTTTCTTCCAGTCGAACTCCATACCGGTCTCGTCGGCCAGCCGGTCATAGAGCGCGACCGATCGTTTCAGCATCCGGGTCGTATTGCGGGAAGACCGCAGTTGCCCAACCAGCCCGGCAGCGTGCCATGTTGCCCCCTCTGTCAGAGATGCCTTTTCCAGAAGGACGACATCCGTCTCACCTGCCCGGGCCAGATGATAGGCGATTGAGCATCCGATGATGCCGCCGCCAATAATAAGGTGTTTTGCAGAATGGGTTGTCATGGCCTCGCCCCTGTCGACAAATTTGATGCCAGATCATCGTATCGACCAACAGAAATCAACAAAAATTAAAAAAGATTGTTGAAATATGTTGATTTAAGGAGGTATCAACAATTCATCCTGTTAGAATCCAACATCCGAGTGGCTGAATGTCGAAATACGAAAAGGACATCCTGAGCGCGGTTAACATTCATGGCCGAATCTCGGTCATGGACCTGGCGCAGAGGCTTAACGTTTCCGATCAGACAATCCGTCGAATTGTGAAGCCGTTGGTGGATGCGGGGCACATCGACAAGGTTCACGGCGCGTTGGTCAGCACCCAAAAGGTTCTGGATCCCCCTTTCATCGCGCGTATGACAACCAACCGCGCGGCGAAAGTCGCCATTGCAAAGTCCATTTTGAACCTTGTGCCTGATAACGCGTCCATTGCTATTGATACAGGATCTACGTCGGGTTTTGTGGCTCAGGCTCTCAAGGCGCGCAGAGATCTTACCGTGGTGACGAATTCAGCGTTCATTGCAACAACTCTGGCGATGGGGAACGGCAACCGGGTATTTATGGCGGGCACACAGCTTAGAAATCATGACGGCGCAGCGTTCGACCGCGCGGCCTTTGACGTTATTGCAAATATGTCGGTGGAATACTCGATCCTGTCGGCGTCGCGTGTGCATCCGAAACAGGGTTTTTTGGTGTTCGAACAATGCGAAGTCGATATTGCGGTCGCAATGAAGGCGATCAGCGAACGATGTTTCATGGCAGTGGACTCGACCAAGTTCCAGGCATCCGAACCCAAACCGGCCTTGCATCTTCCAGCTCTTTCGGCAAGTGACTTCCTGATAACCGAGCGGAAGCCTACGTCAAAGTTTGAAGGCGTTATAGGTCGGGCAAAGACAGTAATCGCCGCAGATTAGTTTCAAGCTTTTGACGAATGAGCGGCTAAGAAAGGACGCGGCCCACCTGCACGCCGCGTTCAGTCATGTTCTGGACAGAGTGTACCGGGGTTATAAGTTAAAAGCGTGCAAGACTGTATCCTTGGGGAAGTGACAGGGCTTCAATGTGATCAAGTTGCGAACTGTTAACGAACTGTTTTATGGGAACAAACGTCAGATCACCTATGCTCCCCAACTGTATTTCAAAGTTGGCAACATAGTCTTCGTCCGCAAATGCGCGGCGTACGTCGCTCCGCCGCGCGTGTTTTCGGGCATCTAGGTCCGGCTTAGAAGATAAATTGGCCTGCTGTCGACATCCTGATCTGCTTCAGTGGTTGACAATCTTGAACAGGAAATCCTGAGCACGCGGGCTTCGCGGGGAACCAAAAAACTCGGCCGAAGGCGCGTCTTCGACGATTTCGCCATGGTCCATGAAGACCACGCGGTCGGCCACCTTCTTGGCAAACCCCATCTCATGCGTGACGACCATCATCGTCATGCCTTCCTTGGCCAGTTCCACCATGACGTCCAGAACCTCGTTGATCATCTCTGGGTCGAGCGCCGATGTTGGTTCGTCAAAGAGCATTGCCATCGGCTCCATCGCAAGGCCGCGGGCAATCGCCACCCGCTGTTGCCGGCCGCCGGACAACTGCGAGGGGTATTTCTGCGCATGTTCCGTCAGGCCCACGCGCTCAAGAAGTGCGAGCGCGTTTTCCTCCGCTTCTTTCGGATCGCGCCCCAGCACCTTGATCTGGCCGATCTTGAAGTTCTCGGTCACGTTCATATGAGGAAACAGCTCAAAATTCTGAATGACCATGCCGATCCGGGCGCGTATCTTGTCGAGATTTGTCGATTTCGCGGTGATCGAGGTGCCCGCGACGGTGATCTCGCCATCATTGATCGGCTCAAGCCCGTTCACCGTTTTGATCAGCGTGGACTTGCCCGAACCAGAAGGGCCGCAGACCACGATCACCTCACCTTTGGCGACGCTGAGGGTACAGTTCTTCAGAACCTGAAAGGTCTTGCCGTACCATTTGTTGACATTCTTCATCTCGATCATGTGGCAAGCCTTTTTTGCAGATACCGGACGCCCATGGAGGCGAGGAAACAGAGGGTGAAGTAGACCGCAGCGACGAAGAGGAACATTTCCACCAGCTTCTGGTCACGGTTTGCAACGATCTCGGCACTGACAAGGAAATCGCGCAGGCCAACGACATAGACGAGCGATGTGTCCTGAAAGAGGATGATCGCCTGTGTCAGCAGGATCGGCGTCATCGCCCGGAAGGCCTGAGGCAGCACGATATAGCGCATCGACTGGCCGTAGGTGAGGCCGATGGCGCGCGCGGCGGCCAGTTGTCCGGGACGGACAGAGTTGATGCCGGCCCGGATGATCTCGGAATAATAGGCGGCCTCAAACAGGATAAATGCCACGAGAACTGAGGAGAAGGCGCCGACAGGTCGACCAATGATAAGCGGCACAAGGAAGAAGAGCCAGAAGATCACGAGGATCAGCGGCAGCGAGCGGAAGAAGTTGACATAGGCCGCAGCGAACTGGCCCAGAACCGGTACCTTTGCGATGCGCAGAAGGGCAAGGACCGTGCCAAGGACGATACCCCCTGCCACTGCGAGGCCCGTCAGTAGGAAGGTCATTTTCATGCCGTCCCACAACAGTTCGCCATTGACGGGAATGACGGAGAAATCGAGTGTCATTGCGCAGCCCCTTTTGCGAAGGTGCCGGGCAGGGCGGTCATCCTGTCGACCCACCGCATAACCGCCATCACCGTGAAGGTGACAAGGCTGTAGACCACAGTTGCTGCGGTGAAGGCTTCAAACCCCTGGAACGTATATTCCTCGATCTGTCGTGTCATCGCCGTCAGTTCGACGACACCTATGGTCAGCGCCAGCGAGGAATTCTTGAAGATCGTCAAAAACTCGCTTGTCAGCGGCGAGATGATGATGCGGTAGGCATTGGGCAGAAGAATTTATCGATTGACCTGTACCTCGGTCATGCCGATGGCGCGGCCTGCCTGGCGCTGCCCACGGCCCACGGCCTCGATTCCCGAACGGACCTGTTCGCAGACACGCGAGGCGGTATAAAGGCCGATAGCGACAATGGCGGTGGTCATTGCCGGGAAGGGCATGTCGCGCTTGACCTAACGCGACCAGTCATCCGGCAGGACTTCGGGGAAAGCGAAGTACCACAGGAACAGCTGTACCAGCAGCGGAACATTGCGGAAGATCTCTACATAGGTGGTGCCAACGGCCCTGAGGACCGGGTTGGATGAGGTGCGGAAGATACCGAGCGCTGAGCCCACCGAAAAAGCGATTGTCCAGGCCAGAAGCGAGATAACTATGGTCCAGCCGAAATAGGGCTCGCGGGACAGAACGCCCCAGTCCCAATTATAGTTCTTGTCATCCCCCTGCCGCAGCTGGGGAGGGGCGGATGTACCCGCCCCTTCTTTTGTTGCTTATTCTGGCAGTGCCTGAATTTCGAACGCGGTCGCCAGCGTATCGGAAAGCGGCATGTCGATGTTTGTCGGGCCCGGCTCGAACCAATTGGCGTAAATCTCCTTGATCTCACCAGAGCGCATCAGACCGGCCATGACCGTACGTCCAAGACGTTCGAACGTGGAGTCGTTGCGCTGCACCATCAGGGCATAGGGATCGAAGGACAGGTGCCGCCCGGTGACCTGATAGCCAGTCGGATCGGACGCCTTTGAGATCAGGTCATAGAGCAGAACATCGTCCGAGCCATAAGCGTCGATGCGGTCCGTTTCCAGCGCCAGCCAGTACCGGCTGCGATCTTTGACCGGCACGATTTCGACGTTCAGGCCCTTTTCTTCGATGATGGCCTTGATCGCCTTTTCGTTGGTCGTGCCCGCAGACAGGCCAATGACCTTTCCTTCCTGATCCTCGATCTCGGCTTTTCGATCGCCTTGATCGACCTGACCATGATGCAGCTCAAGACGCGCAGCTTTTCCCAGCACGAAAAAGTGGTTGAGGCGATCTCTGCCGAAATATCGGCAATCTTGTCGCGGCAGGCCTGACGCCTGTTCGTTACCGTCGGCGGTTTCGGCGGCCTTGTCGAAATCCGTCCGTTTCAGCAGTTCGCCCAACTGTCAGTGTAGTCAAGACGCCAGCTCCACTGATGCTAACATATATAAGTTACTGCGGCAAAACCGGTGACGCCAAGTCGACGCACCGCCTGAGTAACGTCGGGCTCAGAGGCCAGTGCAGTCACTCCACGATGCCTATCCGTTCGATCTGTTGCACTAACGTACCACAGCTGATCAGGGCCTGCCCCGTTGCCAAGATCATCTGGGGCAGGATCATCCATTCTAGCGTCCAGGCAACGCCGGAACGTTCCTGCTCGTGCACCAGCGCCTGATGCATGCCCGACAGTTGGGTTGCGTTGAAACGAGCCAGTGCGACCAGCAGTTCCGCACGGACCGGGTTGCGCTTGTGAGGCATCGCCGAAGATCCGCCGCCACCTGTCAGCGAAACCTCGTCCACCCCTTGCTGGGCCATGAGCGACACGTCCTGACCAATCTTCCCCAGCGATCCGGTTATCAATGAAAGCCATGAGGCAAATTCTGCAAGATTGTCCCGGCGGGTATGCCAGTTTGCATTGCAGCTGGCCAGGCCAAGCCTGTCGGCCATATGATCTGCGATTGCCTGTCCGGATCCGAGCATCCCAACGCGGTCGCCAACGGCGCCGCCAAGTTGCAGCACAAGCAATCTGGGCTGCAATTCGGTCAGGCGTTTCTGGTGATCGGCCAATGGCAACCGCCAGTTTCGCAGGCGCGTGGCAACCGAAATCTCCAATGCCGCCTGCATTCGGGTTCGCCCCATCATCACGTGTTCGCCATATGCCTGCTCCAGCGCCACAAGCGCATCTACCAGGTCTGAAAGACGGGCCGAAAACACCTCCAGAATGTCTTTGATTGACAAAACCAGAGCGGTGTCGACAACATCCTGCGACGTCATCCCCTTATGCAGCGCGACGTGGCAATGATCGGGCAATGCCGCTTTGAGTGACCGCACCAGCGAGGGCACCACCACGCCATCCAATGACGTCCCGTCGCGCAGCGCCCGCATGTCGGGACGGTGTTGTCGGATAAGTTTAGCCGCGGTATCCGCCACCTCTGGTGGTACCTTGCCGACCGCGGCCAAAACCTCAGAATATGCGGCCTCGACGGACAGCATGTGTCTTAGCTGAGTCTCTGCGCCCAGCATCTCTGAGGTCTGCGGGTCCTCAAACAGCCCGCTGAGCCAGGGATGAGTGGAAAGCTGTTCCATCCTATATGTGGCCTTTGAATTGAAGCGGGCGGATATCAATCGTCATGGTGCCATTCCTCCCTGCGCTCAAAGAGCCAAAATCTCGCGGGCCTGTTGCCAGGTGGCGACCGGACGTTCGTGCTTTGCGCATAGCTCGGTCACGCGATTGACCAGCGCAGCATTCGAAGGCGCCAGTGTATTCCGATCCAGCCGGACATTGTCTTCCAGACCTGTTCGCGTGTGCCCACCCGCAGCAATGGCCCATTCATTTACCACAATCTGGTTTGGACCGATCCCGGCGGCACACCATTCGGCATCCGGTGCGCGATCCTGCATGGATTTCACGTAAAAGTCGAACACGGCCCTGTCGACCGGCATCGCGTTTTTGACACCCATGACAAATTGAACATACAGCTTGCCATACAGCTTGCCTTCCTTGTGCAATCTGATCGCTTGCAGGATGTGGGACAGGTCAAACGCTTCGATCTCGGGCGTGACTTTGTATTTTTGCATTTCGGCTGACAGCCAGTCCACCAGGTCGGGTGGATTTTCGTACACCCGGGTGGGAAAGTTGTTCGATCCAACCGACAGCGAAGCCATATCAGGTGACAGGGGCAGCATTCCGCCTCTGGCCTGACCGGCGCCTGACCGCCCACCGGTGGAAAACTGGATGATCATTCCGGGGCAGTGTTTTTGCAAACCCTCTTTCAGGAGAGCGAATTTGTCGGGGTCGCTGCTGGGCGTCTGATCATCGTTGCGAACATGGGCGTGGACGATGCTGGCCCCGGCCTCGAACGCCTCTTGCGTGCTTTCGACCTGTTCCGCAACCGAGATCGGCACCGCTGGGTTGTTGTTTTTGGTAGGCAGGGAACCGGTGATGGCCACGCAGATGATGCAGGGTTTGGTCATGGTGACTTCCTGAAATGAGTGCCGCCTTGGCAAGGCAGCACCAAGTAATCAGATATCAAAAAAGACGGTCTCATCTTCGCCTTGTATCTTGATATCGAAGCGATAGACAATTTGACCGTCCCTATTGGTGCGTCTGGCCAGCAGCGTTGCGCGGCGGCGTTCCCATTCGATGAGATTAAGGACCGGGTCCTTGCTGTTGGCCTCTTCCTCATCCTCGAAATAGATACGCGTATTCAGGCCGACATTGATACCCCGGGCTACAACCCAAAGGTTTATGTGAGGCGCTTGCTGGCCCACGTTTCGTCCCGGTGTCGGGCCGGGTTTGACAGTGTCGAACGCCCATTCGCCGGTTTCAAAATTGGTGATGACGCGTCCCCAGCCGCGAAAGCCGTCTTCGACATCGCCGCCGCCCTCAGGATGGGCATAGACGCCCCTGGCATTTGCCTGCCATGCCTCAAGCAGAACATCCTTGATGGGAGATCCTGCCCCGTCCACGACCAGTCCTTCGATCCGAATACGCTCACCCTCGGCATTTGGTCCGGCGATGTCCCAGCCCAACTCCTGCCTGTAGATTTCAAATCCGGCAGCCCCAGGCGCCAGACCGATATGGACGTAAGGCCCGGCTGTTTGCGAGGGGGTTTCCTTCAGATAATTCAGCTGTTGCACCTTCAGTTCCCCTCCAAACGGTTTTCAAACAGGGTCGAACGCCGACCGCGCAAGACCACGTCGAACTTATAGGCGATGGTATCCAGAGGGATCGTTGAATTCATATCGAGCCGCGAAATCAGGCGGCTGATCGCATCGGCATCAGGAATAGTTTTCACGATCGGACACCTGTCGATCAGCGGGTCACCTTCGAAATAGCATTGTGTGATCAGGCGTTGTGCAAAACCTGTTCCAAATATCGACATGTGGATATGGGCGGGACGCCAGCTGTTCACCCAATTGCGCCAGGGGTAGGCACCGGGTTTCACGGTGCGGAAGAAATAATACCCGTTTTCATCTGTCAGGGTGCGGCCGCAACCACCGAAATTGGGATCAATCGGTGCCAGATAGGTATCCTTCTTGTGGCGATAGCGCCCACCCGCATTCGCCTGCCAGATTTCCACCAACGTGTTTGGCACCGGACGTCCGTTTTCATCCTGCACCCTGCCGTGCAGAATAATTCGCTCGCCAATCGGGCTTTCACCGGGCTGCGCATAGTTCGAGATCAGGTCCTTATCCAGAGGATCAACATCGTTGTGGCCAAAAACCGGGCCGGTGACCTCACTGATCGAGTTTTGCAGCGAAATCAGCGAATATTGCGGTGAACGGGTCACGCTGGTCTTGTAGTCGGGCGTCAGTGCAGGTGGGTGCCACTCGCGGTCACGCTGGTAGAATTCACCTTGTTTCAACATTGTCGGATCACACTTCCTTTTTGTCTAACTGGGGTTTCTGCGCGTTTCCCATTCAGTCCTGTTCCATTTCGTCATACGTTTGTTTTGCCAGCCTGAGGGCCTGATTGGCGCGTGGTACGCCCGCGTAAATCGCGACGTGCTGAAACGCTTCAAGTACATCCTGCTTGCTGGCGCCGGTACGGGCTGTGGCGCGGATATGCATCGGGATTTCCTCGAAATTGCCCAACGCAGCCAGCAAAGCCAGCGTCAGCATGGATCTCTCACGGTCGCTGATCCCGTCCGAAGCCCAGACAGTGCCCCACGCGCCTTCGGTGATAAGCGTCTGAAATGGACCGTCCAGATCAGATTTGGCGGCTTCGGCACGATCCACATGGGCATCGCCCAGAATTCTGCGCCGCACTCGCATACCGGACGCGTATTTGTCACTCATTGCGGTTCTCCATCAGGAATGCGGACAAGTGTTCAGCATAGGTGGCGGGGGCTTCCACGCATGGCAGGTGCCCGGTGTTGGGTATTTCGGCATAGCGCGCCCCGGGGATCATAGCACAGGTCTGCCGGACCAGTTCGGGCGGGCAGGCGCGGTCATCTGATCCGGCGATGGCCAGAACTGGCAATCGCAGCGCCCAGGTCATGGATTCAAGATCAACATTTGAAATCGCGTTGCAGCATCCCAGGTACCCAGAAACAGGGGTACGCACCAGCATGTTGCGCCAAAGCAGCACGTTATCGGTTGCCCTGAAACCCGCTGCAAACCAACGGTCCAGAATTGCGTCAGCCATAGACTCGATGCCGGACGATCGGATTGCGCCCATCCGGTCACGCCACATCTGGGCTGTCCCCATTTTTGCGGCGGTGTTGGAAAGAACAAGGGCGCGGATCAGGTCTGGTCGGCGCGAAGCCAGCGCCTGACCGATCATGCCGCCAATCGACAGGCCGACAAACACCGTGTCGCGAACCCCGATATGTTCAAGCAACGCCTCGGCGTCATCTGTCAGCTCAGCCAAGCTGTAAAGTGCCTGAGGGCATTCCGACAGGCCGTGACCACGCAGATCGAACCGGATCAGGCGCAGCCCCTTGGGCAGCAAGGGCAAAACTTTGTCCCAAAGGCGCAGGTCAGTTCCCAGCGAGTTGGCAAACACCACAGGCGTGCCATCTGGATCGCCATCCTCACGCCAATGCAGGTGAATGTTATCCAGCGCCGCAATCTGCATCAGTAGGGCAGCCCGACGTAGTTTTGTGCAAACACCGATTGGGCCTCTTTGTTTTCGCGCAGGAAATCAATGTCAGCCTTCTGTATTTTCAGGTCAAAGCCGTTCTGTTCCGGAAAACGGTGCAACAGGTTGGTCGTGGACCAACTGAACCGCTCGGCTTTCCAAATTCGGGCCAACGCTTTTTCGGAATAGCGGTCGATGCCTTCGCTGTCGTGGTCTTTATAGAATTGCAGCAGGGCGTTGTGCAGATAGTGGATGTCGCTTGCCGCCGTGTTAAGCCCCTTGGCCCCGGTGGGGGGCACGATATGCGCGGCATCACCACACAGGAACAAACGGCCCCAGCGCATTGGTTCAGTCACGAAAGACCGCAGCGCCGCAATTGATTTTTCGACAGATGGCCCGGTGATCAGTGTCTCAGCATATTGCGCGGGAATCCTGCGTTTCAGCTCCTGCCAGAAGGCTTGATCAGTCCAGTCATCGGCACTGTCAGACAGCGAGCATTGAATGTAGTAACGGCTGAGGTTCTCATTGCGCATGGAACAAAGCGCAAAACCGCGTTCCGACCCGGCATAGATCAGTTCGTCATGGACCGGGGGAGTTTCGGACAAAACGCCCAGCCAGCCAAACGGATAGACCTTTTCATATTCCCGGCGCACGGTCAGCGGGATGGTTTGACGCGACACCCCATGAAACCCGTCGCACCCGGCGACAAAATCGCAATCAATCCGGTGTCCGGTCCCATCCGCTTGATACGTCACATAAGGTGCATCGCTGTCAGCCCCATGAATCTGAAGATAATCGACGTTAAAAGCAATCTTGCCGCCCATCGCATCGCGTACATCATACAGGTCGCGGGTTACTTCCGTTTGTCCGTAAACAACCACATGTTTGCCCGTCAGCTCTTTAAAGTTGATGCCGAATTCGATATCGCCATACGAGATCACTGTGCCGTCATGGACAAAACACTCCTTGTCCATCCGATCTGCTACACCGGCTTCGCGCATCAGCTCCACAAAACCGGTTTCCAGAATGCCAGCGCGAATGCGACCCAGAACATATTCCCTGGTTTTGCGCTCTAACACGATGGTGTCTATGCCGTTGCGGTGCAACAACTGGCTGAGCAAAAGACCTGAAGGTCCACCGCCGATGATCGCGACCTGAACGCGCATGTTGGCTCTCCTGATTTCGCGTGTCTAATAATTGAACGTCATTTCTCGATATGTAAAATGAGTTCTACTTGGACTTAGTTGCTATAATTGGAAAGTAATGATAGATCGCCGCATCAAAGTTAGGCATATTCAATGTTTTATTGAGATATGTCGCGAGAAAAGCCTGAAAGTTGCGGCAGAGAAGCTGTTTCTCACGCAACCGGCGATATCCAAGACGCTTAAGGAGCTTGAGGATATTCTGGGCACTGTGCTGTTGTCCCGTAACCGGTCGGGTGTTTCTCTGACACGGCAGGGCGAAGTGTTTCTGCATTTCGCCGAAATGTCGCTGGCCGCTTTGCAGCAGGGCTTTTCTGGTGTGGAGCAGATCGAAGCGCGCGGCAGGGCCAGTCTTCGGGTCGGGGTGCTGCCTTCGGTTGCGGCCCGTTTGATGCCAGCCGTTGCCACCGAGTTTTCCGAACTTGCGGGCAATGCCCGACTGAGCGTTTTCGACGGTCCACATGGCCATTTGATGGAGCGTCTTCGTCTGGGCGACCTGGAGCTTGTTATCGGGCGTTTGGGTCGCCCTGAAACCATGCAGGGCATTTCCTTTACCCAGCTTTACGAGGAGAAGGTCGTCTTTGTCGTGCGCGCGGATCACCCACTGCTGAAAGCCCCCGATCTCAGGCGGATTACCGAGTGGCAAGTGCTTTACCCGCCTGAAGGATCGGCAATTCGGCCCTTGGTGGATCGCCTCATGATCGCGCATGGGATTGGTGAAATCGAAGATCGTCTGGAAACTGTCTCGGGTGCTTTCGGACGGGTGTATACCCGACAGACCGATGCGATCTGGATTATCTCGGCAGGGGTGGTCGCCAATGAAATCAGCGATGGCCACCTTGTAGCGCTGCCTTTTGATACGTCGATAACGCGCGGTCCCGTTGGGCTGATGCGTCGGCCAGACCAGGTCCTGTCACCTCAGGCGCAAGTTTTCGGGTTGGTTTTGGACAATGCAATTGCAAGGTTGGGCTTGTCGCCTGATGGTGCGACCTCTGATAACTAAAGCTGGTCCATTCTGCCGGGGTGGCGCGAGGACAGGAGCACAAGATGGATGACAAGGAACGCGGAATCCGTGAGGCGATTATCGAGAAATGCCTTTTTCTGAATTCCAGTGGTCTTAGCCAAGGCACATCCGGCAATATCTCGGCCCGATACGAGAACCGGATGCTGATCACACCTTCGGCGACGCCATATGACATGCTAACCCCCGAGATGATCGTCTCAATGCCATTTGATGGAGAGTATGGGATCTGGGATGGCCCGCTCAAACCTTCGACCGAATGGCGGTTCCACTTCGACATCCTCAAGACCCGCCCCGATATGGGCGCTGTTGTCCATGCACATCCGACCTATTGCACGGCGCTGGCGATTGCACACAAAGAGATCCCGGCAGCGCATTACATGGTCGCGGCCTTCGGTGGTACTAATGTTCGCTGCGCACCCTATGCGCGCTTTGGAACGCCCGAGCTGTCGGAGCTGGCGATCGAAGCGCTGCAAGACCGAACCGCCTGTTTGCTTGGCAATCATGGGTCCATTGCCATGGGTGAGGACCTGGACAAGGCCATGTGGCGCGCGGTTGAGCTGGAAACCATTGCCCGGCAATATTACCTTTCCTTGGCCCTCGGTCCGGTAATCCTGACCGATGAACAGATTTCTGAAACGCTATCCGGTTTCGCTTCTTACGGCATTCATGACGACTACAAGGACGTCGCAGAAGGTACTGCCGGGAAGCAAAATGAGCCTGAACAGACCTGACGACCAAGGTGGTTGCGCTGGGGGTCGATATATTGGGCTCAAGTCCAAAACGCCGCGACTTGATCAGGAGGTTTTCGGCTGTTCGGCGTTGGCGTCACGCGTCTTACCGTTCGCGCGGATACGGCAGCCTATTGATTTATTGCCGCGCGTAAAGAAAATGTAAGGTCAAAGCAAAAGAATTCCGTAAGCGGGTAGGTATGGCAAAAATAAGAAATATGGAGGAGTTTGCGGCCCTCAGCGGGATTTCTCGGCCAACGGTTTCCAAATATTTCCACGACCCGGAAAGCGTTCGTTCCTCTACGCGGGCGCGTATCGAAGAAGCTTTGGAAAAGTTCGATTACCGCCCAAACATCTATGCGGTGAACCAGAACCGAAAGCTGACCAAGAATATCGGCATCGTTGTTCCCTATCTAGCCGATCCATTTTTTGCCGAGATGGCCAGATACCTTGAGCAGAGCTGTATTGCTGCCGGGTATCGTCCATCTCTTTTCAGCTCGCATGGTGAACAGAAGCTGGAGAATGAAATTCTCGATAGTTTGCGCTCTCTGAAACCGGCGGGAGTGCTGTTTGCCCCATTAGGGCGTGCCTCAGACCGCGCTTACATCGAGAAGTTTTGCGCCGAGGTGCCTACTGTTCTGTTTGACAGCAACCTTGAAGGGTTGGGCGCCGCATTTATTGGATCGGACAATTTCAGTTTTGTGTCCCAAACCGTGGAATACATGACCCGGACGGGTGAACCTCCGTCTTTCTTTGAAATGCGCACGCCAGCAAACCCAAACGCCAACAAGCGACGCAAGGCATATATAGAGGTTATGGAACGTCTGGGGTTCGAGCCCGATGTCATTAAAATTGATGGCGAAGGCTGGGCGTTTGAAGAGATTGGGCATCAAGGTGCTTTGAGAGTGTTGGAGAAAGGTGCTCTCAGGACGAACTCGGTTTTGTGCAGCAATGACCGCCTTGCGATCGGATTTCTGGCAGCCTGTTATGAGCAGGGGATTCGGGTTGGGCGAAAAGAAGATTGCTCACTCCGCGTCGCATCAAATGACGACCACCCCTTTGCAAAATTTACGTGCCCATCGCTGACAACAGCTGCGCATGATTATGACAACGTGGCTGGGCGCAGTGTGGATACCTTGTTTGAACTCATTGAAAGCGGGGGAAAATTTGACGATCGGACGGAAACTCTGTTTCCGGCACGGCTTGTCTTGAGGGAATCTGCATGAACTAAAAGTTAACGCGCGTAAAGTTTATATTGACGCCGCGACAATTTATAAACTAGGGTCTCTGTATAGCATCCAAGCTCAGGGAGGACAGGGATGTATTTGAAGAACGCACTTCGTGCGGCGACTGCGTTGACTTTCGTCGTTACGGCAGCAGCCCAAGCGGAAACCATCACGATCGCGACCGTCAACAATGGTGACATGATCCGGATGCAGGGCTACACAGACAACTTCACCAATGCGACAGGCATTGATGTCGAATGGGTGACGTTGGAAGAAAACGTTTTGCGTCAGCGCGTTACGACCGACATCACCACCAAAGGCGGTCAGTTCGACATCATGACCATCGGCATGTACGAAACCCCGATCTGGGGTGCGAACGGCTGGCTGGTACCGCTGGACGGTTTGTCCGATGAATATGATGTTGGTGATCTGCTACCTGCGATGGCAGGCGGGTTGAGCCATGATGGCACGCTTTACGCTGCGCCGTTTTATGGCGAAAGCTCGATGATCATGTACCGCACCGACCTGATGGAAAAGGCCGGTCTGGAAATGCCCGAAGCACCTACATGGCAATTCATCCGTGAAGCCGCGGCTGCCATGACTGATCGCGACAACGACATCAACGGCATCTGCCTGCGCGGTAAGGCGGGTTGGGGTGAAGGTGGTGCCTTTATCACCGTAACCGGCAATTCCTTCGGTGCGCGCTGGTTTGATGAAAACTGGAAGCCCCAGTTCGATCAGCCCGAGTGGAAAGAGGCGCTGACGTTCTTCGTCGACATGATGAGTGAATCCGGCCCGGCTGGCTATGCCACTAACGGTTTCAACGAGAACCTGTCTTTGTTCCAGCAAGGCAAGTGCGGCATGTGGATTGACGCCACCGTTGCCGCGTCTTTTGTGACAAATCCGGAAGACTCAACCGTAGCTGACAAAGTTGGCTTCGCACTTGCACCAAATTCGGAAGGCGTCGACAAGCACGCCAATTGGCTTTGGGCTTGGGCGCTGGCGATCCCGGCGGGAACTCAGCGGGAAGATGCGGCCAAGCAGTTCATCGAATGGGCAACCTCGAAAGACTACATCGAGCTGGTGGCTGAAAACGAAGGGTGGGCCAATGTGCCTCCGGGCGCGCGGACCTCGCTTTATGAGAATGACAACTACAAGGCAGTCCCATTCGCAAAAATGACTCTGGAATCGATCCTGAAGGCTGACCCGCAGAATTGCTGTGTGCAGCCGACGCCCTATACCGGTGTCCAGTTCGTGGCCATTCCGGAATTTGCAGGGATTGCCACACAGGTAAGTCAGGAATTCTCGGCCGTTTATGCCGGGCAGCAAACAGTGGACGAGGCGCTTGCCAAAGCGCAGGCCTTCACAGCAGAAGAGATGGAAGCCGCAGGGTACTGAGGCAACCTTCCCAGCGGGGGGCAGATCTTCTGTCCCCTGCTCCCACTTCCACAATTCGTGTTTTTCTCGCAGGCTGTCTTACGCCTGAACAGAGAGGTCTTGCGCAATGGCAACTCAACATTCCAGATCAGTTGCACGCCTGATGATGGCACCCGCAGTGGTGCTGCTGCTTGGCTGGATGCTCGTGCCGCTGACGATGACCCTGTATTTTTCCTTCAAGAAATATCTTCCCTTGCGGGGCGGTGATCTCGGATGGGTGGGTTTCGACAACTATATCCGATTTGTTTCGTCCAGTTCGTTCTGGCCCGCCGTTCAGGCAACGCTTGTCATTGTTCTCGGCGTGTTGGCGATTACGGTCATTCTGGGCATCCTGCTGGCGATGCTATTAGATCAACCGATGTGGGGCCAGGGGGTGGTGCGCATCCTTGTCATTGCGCCATTCTTCGTTATGCCGACCGTTTCGGCTCTGGTCTGGAAAAACATGTTCATGGACCCGGTCAACGGGTTGCTGGCCCATCTGTGGCGCTTTTTTGGGGCTGAACCGGTCTCGTGGTTGTCCGAAGCTTCAATGACCTCGATAGTCATGATCGTGTCGTGGCAATGGCTGCCATTTGCGACACTGATCCTTTTGACCGCAATCCAGTCGCTGGACAGTGAGCAACTGGAAGCTGCTGAAATGGACGGTGCGCCGCCGCTCAAGCGGTTCTACCACATCATTCTGCCGCACCTGAGCCGTGCAATCACAATCGTAATCCTGATCCAGACAATCTTTCTGCTTTCGATCTTTGCCGAGATTTTCGTCACCACAGGTGGCGCGTTCGGCACCCGTACACTCACCTACCTGATCTTCCAGCGCGTTTTGGAAAGCCAGAATATCGGTCTCGGATCAGCCGGAGGTGTCTATGCAATCATTCTCGCCAATATCGTTGCGGTCTTCCTGATGCGCATTGTCGGCAAGAACCTGGACGCGTGAGGAGATAAAACCATGGCCCGCTCCGTCACAATCCAACGCAAGTCGCTGAACACAGCCCTGGCTTGGGCCGTCGGTCTGCTGATCTTTTTCCCGATCCTCTGGACGATCCTGACCAGCTTCAAAACCGAAGCGCAGGCCATTGCGAGCCCGCCACTGTTCCTGAACTTTGACTGGACGCTTGAGAACTATGCTGTCGTACAGGAACGCTCGAATTACATGCGTTTCCTTTGGAACTCGGTCATCATTGCAGGTGGGTCAACCCTGTTGGGTGTGATCATTGCCGTACCGGCAGCATGGGCAATGGCGTTCGTTCCTTCGAAACGTACAAAGGACATTCTGCTTTGGATGCTCTCTACCAAGATGTTGCCGGCAGTCGGTGTCCTTTACCCGATCTACCTGCTGTTCATCCGTCTGGGGCTGCTTGATACACGAGGTGGATTGGTCGTCGTGTTGATGCTGATCAACTTGCCGATCATCGTCTGGATGCTCTACACCTACTTCCGTGAAATTCCCGGTGAAATCCTTGAAGCCGCACGGATGGACGGGGCGACACTGAAAGAGGAAATCCTGCACATCCTGACACCCATGGCTGTTCCGGGCATCGCTTCGACTGTTTTGCTGAACTTCATTCTTGCCTGGAACGAGGCGTTCTGGACCCTCAACCTGACAGCCGTTGACGCGGCCCCGCTGACCGCATTTATCGCCAGCTATTCCAGCCCCGAGGGCCTGTTCTTTGCCAAGCTCAGCGCGGCTTCGACAATGGCGATTGCACCGATCCTGATCCTTGGCTGGTTTAGCCAGAAACAACTTGTCCGCGGCCTGACTTTTGGCGCTGTGAAATAAGGAAAACTTATCATGGGACGTATTCAACTCAGGTCCGTGACCAAAAGCTTTGGCGACGTACAGGTTATCCCGCCACTGGATCTGACCATCGAAGACGGAGAGTTCACGGTGTTCGTCGGGCCATCGGGTTGCGGCAAGTCCACTTTGCTGCGTCTGATTGCGGGGTTGGAGGACATCACGTCAGGTTCCATCGACATTGACGGGGCCGACGCGACAAACGTACCACCCGCAAAACGCGGTCTGGCGATGGTGTTCCAGTCCTATGCCTTGTATCCGCACATGTCCGTTCGCAAGAACATCGCCTTTCCCTTGCGCATGGCAAAACTGGATCAGGCCGAAATCGACAAACGTGTGAAAGGGGCCGCGCAGGTTCTGAACCTGACCGACTATCTGGATCGCCGCCCCGGCCAGCTGTCCGGTGGCCAGCGTCAGCGCGTTGCTATCGGGCGTGCCATTGTCCGTGAACCCGCAGCGTTCTTGTTCGATGAGCCGCTGTCCAACCTGGACGCTGCGCTGCGCGTTGGCATGCGGTTGGAGATCAGCGAGTTGCACGAACGGCTGGCGACCACCATGATCTATGTGACCCATGATCAGGTTGAAGCAATGACGATGGCCGACAAGATCGTCGTGCTTCAGGCTGGTGTGATCGAGCAGGTCGGAAGCCCGCTGGACCTGTATCGTACGCCACGAAACCTTTTTGTCGCCGGGTTCATCGGTTCGCCCAGGATGAACTTTATCGAAGGCGAAGAAGCTGCAAAACACGGCGCACATACAATCGGCATCCGCCCCGAACATATTGCTGTGTCCGAGAGCGACGGAACCTGGAGCGGTGTTGTAGGCGTGTCCGAGCATCTTGGATCAGATACGTTTTTCCACATACATGAAACCGGTCTGGCGGAAACAATCACGGTGCGAGCAGACGGAGAAGTTGGATTTACGCATGGCGACCGCATCTACCTGACGCCACGTGCCGACGTGCTTCATTGTTTTGACGCGCAAGGGCTGCGGATCGAATGAAGCGACTGGACGGAAAAACCGCGCTCATCACTGGGGCTGCGCGCGGAATCGGGCTGGCCTTTGCAAAAGCTTACGTCGCCGAAGGTGCGCGTGTGGCCATTGCCGACATAGATTTCGCGCGGGCGCAATCCGCAGCCTCGGAAATCGGTGACGCTGCAATGGCGGTCGAAATGAATGTTGTTGATCAGGACAGCATCGACATTGCTGTTGCGCGCACAGTGGATCAGTTCGGCCAGATTGACATTCTGATCAACAATGCTGCCGTTTTCTCAGCAGCGCCAATCATCGAAATCGACCGCTCCGATTACCAGCGAGTCTTTGATATCAATGTTTCGGGCACCTTGTTTACAATGCAGACCGTTGCGCGACACATGATCGACGCCAATGTCAAAGGCCGGATCATAAATCTGGCCTCACAGGCTGGTCGGCGTGGCGAACCTTTGGTCGCCGTTTACTGCGCCAGCAAGGCTGCCGTTATATCTTTGACGCAGTCAGCGGGGCTCAATCTGATCGCTCACGGGATAAATGTGAATGCGATCTCACCCGGTGTTGTTGATGGAGAGCATTGGGACGGCGTCGACGCCTTCTTTGCGAAGTACGAAAATAAAAAACCGGGGCAGAAGAAGCGTGAAGTTGCATCAGCGGTACCGTTCGGCCGTATGGGACGGGCCGAGGATTTAACCGGGATGGCGGTGTTTCTGGCGTCTGATGAAGCGGAATACATCGTGGCCCAGACTTACAATGTCGATGGCGGAAACTGGATGAGCTGATGACCCCTTTGGCGGACATAACACCGGTAGAGCTGTGCCTCGAACGCCTCGGATCGCTTCCTGCGGATGTCAAAATACCCGGATACCGGCGTGAAGACCTGACCCCTGGAATTGTTCATATTGGGCTTGGGAATTTTCACCGTGCGCATCAGGCGTGGTACATCCACAGGCTGATGCAAAAAGGGCAGGCCTTGGACTGGGCGATCATCGGGGCCGGCGTTCGGGCTTTTGACGCGGACATGCGCGAAAAGCTGATTGGGCAGGACTGTCTGACAACTTTGATCGAGCTTGACCCGTCCGGCGTTTCGGCCGAAGTCATCGGTCCGTTGATGGACTATCTGCCCATTGAACCCGAAAATGCGCCTCTGATCCGGAAAATGTCCGATCCCGCCATTCGGATCGTGTCCCTTACCGTAACGGAAGGTGGCTATTTTCTGGATGCCAAGTCAGGTGTTTTCGACGTGGATCACGATGATATTCGACACGACGTGCAAAACCCGCAACAGCCTCGCACGGTCTTTGGTGCCATTGTGGCAGCACTTGGCAATCGCCGTTCCGCCGGGCATCTGCCCTTTACGGCATTAAGTTGTGACAACCTTCAGGGCAACGGTACTATCTTGCGCAACTGTGTTGTTGAACTGGCGCGCCGGACGGACCCTGATCTTGCGGATTGGATCGATCAGAACGGGGCGTTTCCGAATTCAATGGTGGATTGCATTGTTCCCGCCACCTCTGATCAAGTTCGGTCGCAGGCTCGAGCCCTAGGAATTGAAGACTGCGTTCCGGTGTCACACGAGAATTTCCGCCAATGGGTGATTGAGGATGATTTCTGCGCCGGGCGGCCAATGTTGGAGAATGTCGGCGTTACGATCACCAAGGACGTACACGCATATGAAACACTGAAACTGCGCATTCTGAACGGCGGGCACCAGATTCTGGCGAATGTGGGCGAGGTTCTGAACATCCCCACAATCTCGGACTGCATGAACGACCGGGAAATTTCGGCATTCTTCCTGAAAGTCCAGACCGAAGAAATTCTTCCTCATGCCAGTGCGGTTCCTGGGATGACACCGGAACAGTATCTGGATCTGGTTAAACGCAGATTTTCGAATACGGCTATTCACGATACCACGCGACGCGTGGCCTTTGATGGGTCTGCGCGCCACCCCGGTTTCTTGCTTCCGTCCATTCGCGATGCTCTGGCCTCGGGTACATCTGTCACTGGGCTGGCACTGGTTGAAGCTTTCTGGTGCCGGATGTGCGCCGGTCTGCGTGAGGATGGATCAGAGATTGCGCCCAATGATCCCATCTGGAGCGATTTGCAGAGTGCGGCCCTTGCCGCCAGGGGACGGCCCGAAAAGTGGCTTGAGGTAGCAAACCTGTACGGAAGTACTGGCCGTGAAGCCCAGTTTGCAGAATCCTTCACACGCTGGTTGCCACGGATCTGGCAGCACGGATGCCGGTCGACGATCAAAAGCTATGTGAATGCGCTTTCCTGACGGTTGTGATCTCGGTTCAGGTGGTTTCTATCGTTTCGCTGGTCATGGTGATGGGAAATATCACGACAAAAAAGAATGAGTATTGCACTGTGCTAGCCGGTACCGGGTCATTTCGAGTGATCACGCGGCAGGGCAGGGCGGAACACCGCCAGCAGCGGCAGAAGACACAGAACAGCCAGACCATAACGGATCGCAAGCATGGTCATCGGTTCCACATAGGGCAGCCCCATCTTGGCAAAACTGTAGCCACCCGCCCAGAACAGCACGAACAGACCGGTGCACCCAACCAGAATATCGATACCGCGCGGACCAAGGTCATCATCTACTCCAGCTTCGAAGATAACCGCCGAAGCATATCAAGGCACTGGGCCATCTGTTCGACCGAGACGTATTCATCCGGTTTATGCGCCTGATCGATTGATCCGGGACCGCAGACAACGACGTTCATCCCCAACTGCTGGAATATCCCGGCCTCGGTACCGAAGGGTACAACGTCGGCTCCGTTTGCCCCTGTCAGTTCCATCACAAGGTCACGCGCCTCGTTGTCGTCCATTGGTTCTAGCCCGTCGACCTCACCGATAATTTCGGTCTTGATACCAGCATCGGGGTGAATAGCCTGCATTGCCGGGATCAGGGTTTGCGCGCAAAACCGGTGCAGTTCGTCTTTGACGTAATCCGCATCCGCCTTTTGCACTGGTCGCATCTCCCAATCGACCCGCGCCTTACCGGGGATCACATTATGGGCCACCCCGCCCACCAACGTACCGGTATTTATTGTCGTCCATGGTGGGTCGAACGGGCTGTTTGCCGGTGCTCTCCCTTGCAAATCAGCCTTCAGCGTCAGCAGTTTCGAGACGTATTGCACCGCGTATTCGACGGCGTTTACACCGCGCTCGGGGGCCGAGCCATGGCCTTCGAACCCGGTAAAATGCGCTGTATATTCAAAGCAGCCCTTATGGCCCTCGATGATGCGCATCGAGGTGGGTTCCCCGATGATGACCACAGCGGGTTTGATCGCTTTCTTCCGCAGGGTCTTGGCCAAAGCCTGCGCGCCAAAACAGCCGATTTCTTCATCATATGTAAAGGCGAAATGCAATGGGCGCTGAAGATCCAGCTTTGCGTAATACGGGGCCATGACGACTGCCGCCGCGATAAACCCTTTCATATCGCAGGTTCCGCGCCCAAACCACTTGCCGTCCCGCTCCTCCATCACGAACGGGTCCGAGGACCAGTCCTGATCGGCGACAGGCACTACATCGGAATGGCCTGACAGAACGATACCACCGTCGCGCTTTGGGCCCAATGTGGCAAAAAGATTGGCTTTGGTGCCGGTTTCATCATGCCATATTTCAACCTCTGCACCGCAATCGCTCAACCGGTCCGCGAGGTGTTTGATCATGTCCAGGTTGCTGTCTGACGAAACCGTGGGGAAGCTGATCAGTTCGCCCAGCAGGGTCTTGGCGTCTTCGAGGGTGCTCAAGGCTTAGTCTTTCACAAAGAGCTTTCGCTCGATATTGCACAGGGCTTCGGCGGGGCCGTTTTCAGTGATAAGAATGGTTTCCGTGGTCTCAAGCCCCCAGCTGTCCATCCATAGCGCAGGCATGAAATGGAAAACCATGCCCGGTTGCAGAATGGTCTCGTCTTCGGCGCGGATCGACGCTGTCCGTTCGCCCCAATCTGGCGGATAGCTCAGGCCGATAGGGTATCCCATGCGCCCCTCCCGTTCGAGTCCGTGACGGGCAAGAACCTTAAGAAAAGCGGTTGCAATGTCGCTTGTCCGATTGCCAGCCCGTGCAGCCTCTAAACCCGCCGCTATCCCTTCGATCTGCGCGCGTTCCGCGTCCCGCATTTCTGGCGGCGGAGTGCCAAGATAAACCGTGCGGCAAAGCGGAGCGTGGTACCGCCGATAGCAGCCTGATAGTTCGAAAAATGTTGCCTCACCTTCTTTCATCGGCGCGCCATTCCATGTCAGGTGCGCGGCAGTGGCATCCAGCCCTGAGGGTGTCAAAGGGACAATGGCCGGGTAATCCCCCCAATCATCCTCAACCCCGGTAATCCCGGCATGAAGGATATCTGCGACAAGGTCGTTCTTGCGCACGCCCACCGCGGCGCGATCAATGGCCGTTTGGATTACTTTTTCGGAAATCCGGGCCGCCTTTCTAATAAAGACAATTTCTTCTTCCGACTTGATCAGACGCTGCCAGTTCACAAGTGCCGTCGCATCCACCAGCGTCGCTTCGGGCAATTCCTTGCCCAAAACCTCGTGTGCCTTTGCGGAATAGTAATAGTTCTCCATCTCAACGCCGATGCGGGCGGTGCTCAGCCCGAGTGCGCGAATGTGGCCAGCCAGATCCTGCATGGGATGGCGTATGGTTGATTGAACGTAGTGGTCTGCATAGCCGCGAATGTTGTCCCTGGACATCCAGCATGTGCGCAACCCACCCAATGCATCCATCTGGCGTCCCCACCAAATCGGCTCACCTTCCATGCCGAGCAATACGCCCTGATGCACGTAAAAGGACCAACCATCATAGCCAGTCAGCCAAGCCTGGTTCGAAGGGTCGGTGACAAACAGTAGCTCTAGCCCCGCTTTTTCCATAGCGCTTCGGGTCTTGGCGATCCTGCGGTCATATTCCGCTTGGCTGAAGGGGGCGTGTTCAATCGGCATGGCATCCTCGGAGGCTGGATATGACACGTACTTGAGCGCAATCTTTCCAATTTGTACACAAATGAACTTGTAAGCGATACCTGAACCGAAACCCCTATTAGAAGTTAATGGGTTATCTAACGAGGAGATCATGGTACGGGTACAGGGTATTCGCCCTCAGCATCGAAGGACGCAGTAGAATAGAGCGCTGGAAGCATGCGAAGTCCCTGTTCGGCGGTTAGTGCGTTTCCGAAACCGCGCCAAAAGTCATGAGCCACCGAGGGTCATGAGAAATTTCTTCAGACCTCATCTGATCGCGGTTTTCGCGGGCCAATCGACTATTTGTGCGGTTTTATGCTGCGCCTGAGCGAGGATCGGCATTTCTCCGCTGGATATGATTGCAAGACGGCAACGGTGGAACCTGATCTCGCGCGCGGCATGGTGCAGGGGGTCGGTGTCTTGGGGCACAGTGAAGGCTCGCTGCCAAACCCCAGATGTCCAAGGACTCAATCAATGCTACACACTGCGCCCACCTGTCGAGAGGCGGCCCCTTGTTTCGATGCATGTCGATCCAGCGCGCTCGACACCAACGGCATTCTCAATTCAACGCGTGCCGCGTCCCCTGTGGTGAACGAGGCAGAGTGTCAGAGCCTGCGCAACTCGGCCGGTCAGAGGAAAGCGCGCAATCTTTGGGGAATGGTTGCGTGGGGTTTGTTGGTGATAGTCCAAATCGCTGCGTACGCCGCCATGTTCTATGGCGTGTTGGTTATGCATATCTCGCTGCTTCCCTACGTATTTCTGGTTGCACTGACAGTCTTATTCTGGCTGGGCTACGATTGCATTCGCGATATGCGCAAGGATGCTTCATCAGCTAACGGTCAAAGTTAGATTCCTTTCTTACCTGAATGACTTCGGGTCAATGACAGTCGATATCTGTGGCCAAACCGCCGGGCCCAGTGGAATGTAAGTGTTGCCCTTCGTGATTTCCTTGGGGCAGGGCGCTTTCAGGTTCAAGACACGCCCTGGCAACAGGAATCTTTCACGAAAGTCAGTGACAGAGCCGGTTGACAACAGGTTTTGTATTTTGGATACATTTGTCAGGGATATCGCAACGACCTGTATTGTCACTGAACGCTCTGACGACAAAGAGCCCTGCGATTGTCTTGCCAAGTCCATTTCTGGGAGAAAATCATGAAACTCAATCTTCTGGCCGCAACCACGGCAATAGCCCTGTCGGGTGCCGTGGCACAGGCAAATACCCTGGTGTATTGTTCCGAAGGTTCACCCGAGGGGTTTGACCCTGCACTGTTTACCGCAGGGACTACCTTTGATGCCTCGTCGCATCCCATTTATAACCGGTTGCTTGAATTCGAAACCGGTACAACCAATGTGATCCCCGGTCTGGCTGAAAGTGTCGAGGCCAGTGATGATGGCCTGGAATACACGTTCAAGCTGCGCCAGGGTGTTAAATTCCATTCGAATGACGAATTCACCCCGACCCGAGACTTCAACGCTGATGACGTAATCTTTTCGTTCATGCGCCAAAAGGACGAGAACCACCCCTATAACCAAGTGTCTGGCGGCACGTGGGAATACTTCCAGGGTATGGGGATGCCGGATCTGGTCTCTTCTATCGAGAAGATTGATGACTACACGGTGAAGTTCACCCTGTCCAAGCCAGAGGCACCCTTTGTTGCGAACATGGCGATGGATTTTGCTTCGATCATGTCAGCCGAATATGGCGATGCTATGATGGCTGCCGGAACGCCTGAAAAACTGAATACCGCGCCCATCGGGACCGGGCCTTTCTCGTTCGTGGCCTACCAGAAAGACGCGGTGATCCGCTATGCGGCCAATGGCGACTACTGGAAGGAACCGGCGCAGGTCGAAAACCTGATCTTTGCCATTACGCCGGACGCGTCTGTTCGCTACCAGAAGCTGAAAGCTGGCGAGTGCCATGTGATGCCTTACCCGAACCCGGCTGACATTCAGGCGATGAAGGATGATGCAGACATCAACATGATGGAGCAGGAAGGGCTGAACGTCGGGTATCTTGCCTACAACACCACGATGGCGCCGTTCGACAACCCCAAGGTTCGCAAGGCGTTGAACATGGCGATCGACAAGCAGGCGATCATCGACGTGGTTTTCCAGGGCTCGGGCCAGGCTGCCAAGAACCCGATCCCGCCAACCATGTGGGGCTATAACGACGCCATCGCGGACGATCCATATGATCCCGAAGCGGCCAAGGCCATGCTTGAGGCCGAAGGCGTCTCGGACCTGTCGATGAAGGTCTGGGCGATGCCGGTTCAGCGCCCCTATAACCCTAATGCCCGCCGCATGGCCGAGCTGATTCAGGCCGATTTTGCCAAGGTTGGTGTGGGCGTCGAAATCGTCTCGTACGAATGGGGCGAATACCTGTCACGATCGAAAGAACTGAACCGCGATGGTGCTGTTTTGCTGGGCTGGACCGGGGATAACGGCGATCCGGACAACTTCCTGGCCGTTCTGCTGGGTTGTGACGGTGTCGAAGCATCGAACCGCGCGCAATGGTGCCACCAGCCGTTCGAGGATCTGATCCTGAAAGCCAAGCAAAGCACCGATCAGGCCGAGCGGACCAAACTGTATGAAGAAGCTCAGGTCGTGTTTAAAGAGCAGGCCCCATGGGCAACCATTGCTCACTCGGTTGTATTCATGCCGATGAGCAACAAGGTGCAAGGCTACAAAGTGCACCCGCTGGGCGGCCACATCTTCTATGGTGTGAGCGTCGAGTAAGCCACCACTCACTCACCGGAGCCGCCTGTTTGGCGGCTCCGGCTTTCTTATTGAGGAGGTCGGCCTGAATGCCGGATCTGTCTGAATATCGTCAACTGGCACGGGACATGTCAGTCGACGCTGTTGCTCTTGTACCTGGCCCGAATTTCACCCGCGCTTTGGGAAAAGCTTTCATGAGCCACGAACGGCCCTTCGTGGTCGTTGTCCCGCCTGAGGGACAGGCCGCGGCGATTGTGCCCAATCTGGAACTGGCCTCATGGGATCTTGTCGGGTTCGAGGGCGCTGTTTTCGATTGGCGCGATCAGACCGGTTATGACGATGCGTTTACCGCATTGGCCGCACAAATGCCGATCCGCTCGCTTGCGGTGGAAGGTCAGGTGATGCGGGTTTTCGTCTCTGCGGCGTTCACCCGTGCTTTGCCGGGCTTACGGATCGTCGACGGTGAACGCGAAATCTCGGGCCTGCGCATAATTAAGACCGATGAAGACATTGCTGCGATGCAGGCGGCCATCGATATCTCGGAACGTGCTCTGGGTCGTGTGGTTGCAGATGTGCGTGTCGGCCAGACCGAAAAACAGATCGAGCAAGCCCTGATACAGGCGCTGTTTGCAGAAGGGGCCGAGTCACTGGCGTTTTCACCCATCGTAGCGGCTGGCGACAATTCGGCACGGCCGCATGGGAAAGCGCGCAACGACTACCAGATCAGGGCAGGCGACGCGTTACTGTTCGATTTCGGTGCCCGCAAAGATGGTTTCGCCGCCGATATTACGCGAACTTTCTTTGTTCAGGACGTGTCAGACGAGGGCAGGGAAGTCTACGATGCCGTTCTGCGCGCCAACAAAGCCGGGTTCGAAGCCTGCCGCCCGGGTGTAACGGCCCATGACATCGACGATGCGGTCATAAGCGTGCTCGAGGCCTCGCCATTTGCGGATCGTATTCGCACCAAAACGGGTCACGGGTTGGGTCGGGATGTGCATGAGGCACCTTATATCATGCGTGGGAATCATCAGAAAATCCTGCCGGGTATGGTCTGGACGAATGAACCAGGTCTGTATGCGCTCGAAAGTTTTGGCGTTCGCATCGAAGATGATGTGCTTGTCACTGAGGATGGCTGCCGGTCGCTGACCCATTTCCCCAAAGAGCTTACAATCATAGGTCGCTGATGTTTGGTTACTTACTCACCCGCATTGGCCTGTTCGTCCCGACCTTTCTGGGCGTGACGTTGATTTCATTCATGTTTATCAGGGTGCTACCGGGTGATCCGATCATCGTCATGGCCGGCGAGCGCGGCATGACTGAAGAACGCTACCAGGAAATGGTAGAAAAGCTGGGTTTCGACAAACCGGTGTTGCAGCAATACTGGGAATACCTTGCCGGAGTTTTGCAGGGCGATCTCGGCGAAAGCTTTGTCACAAAAAAACCGGTCTGGGAGGAGTTCTTTTCGCTGTTCCCCGCGACAATGGAACTTTCGCTCTGCGCCATGATCTTCGCCATCGCATTGGGTCTGCCTGCCGGTGTGATTGCGGCGGTAAACCGGGGGAAGTTTTTTGACAGGGCACTGATGTCTTCGGCATTGGTCGGATATTCGATGCCCATCTTCTGGTGGGCGCTGCTGCTGATCATCGTGTTTTCGGGCAATCTTGGCTGGACACCGGTGTCCGGCCGGATCGACCTGCTTTATTACTTCCCAAGTGTCACTGGCTTTATGCTGATCGACAGTCTTTTGTCCGGACAGGAAGGCGCATTCGGGTCGGCCGTTCGTCATCTGATCCTTCCGACGATTGTGCTGGGAACTATTCCGCTGGCCGTGATCGCACGTCAGACCCGGTCGGCGATGCTGGAGGTTCTGGGCGAGGATTACATCCGCACCGCACGTGCAAAAGGGTTGTCGCCGACCCGGGTAAACGGGCTGCATGCGCTACGTAACGCGCTGATACCGGTTGTCACGGTGATCGGGTTGTCGGTTGGTACGTTGCTGGCGGGGGCAATTCTTACTGAAACCATCTTCAGCTGGCCGGGCATCGGCAAGTGGATGGTCGACAGTATTTTCCGCAGGGATTACCCGGTGGTGCAAGGGGGTTTGCTGATGATCGCGGTGATCGTGATGCTGGTGAACCTGCTGGTCGATGTTTTGTACGGCATCATCAACCCCAAAATCCGGAGACGATGATGACCGAGCTTTCGTCGAACCAACCAATGGCCGAAAATCGTCCCAGCGCACTGCGAGAGTTCTGGTACTATTTCAGCGAAAACCGCGGTGCCGTGATCGGGTTGTGGGTTTTTGCCGCCTTTGTGTTCTGTGCGGCCTTTGCCCCTTTGTTGGCCCCCTATGATCCGACCGAACAGTTCCGGGACCATATCCTGCAACCCCCTGCCTGGCAGGAAGGCGGAAGCTGGGCCTTCCCGTTGGGCACCGATCCATTGGGCAGGGATATGCTGTCGCGGCTGATCATGGGTTCACGCTATTCCTTCTTTGTGGGGATCGTTGTGGTCTGTGTTGCCGTAACGGGCGGCGTAATGGTCGGCCTTCTGTCGGGTTTTGCGCCCAAATGGGTTGATACGTTGATTATGCGGGTGATGGACATCGTCCTGGCTTTCCCGTCTCTGCTGCTCGCCCTTGTTCTGGTCGCCATTCTGGGCCCATCACTGACCAATGCGATGATTGCTATCGCCATCGTGTTTCAACCGCATTACGTGCGCCTGACCCGCGCGTCGGTTCTGGCGGAACGGCAGAAAGACTATGTGACCTCGGCCCGTGTGGCCGGTGCTGGCAAGTCGCGGCTGATGTTCATCACGGTATTGCCCAACTGTCTGGCGCCAATCATCGTGCAGGCGGCCCTGTCTTTTTCGACTGCCATTCTGGACGCGGCGGCCCTTGGGTTTCTGGGCATGGGCGCGCAGCCCCCCACGCCGGAATGGGGCACCATGCTGGCTGAAGCGCGCGAGTTCATCCTGCGCGCATGGTGGGTTGTAACCTTCCCCGGTCTCGCGATTCTGGTCACCGTGCTTGCCATCAATCTGATGGGTGACGGGTTGCGGGATGCGCTGGACCCGAAACTGAAACGGAGCTGATCGCATGAGCCTTTTGCAGATCCGTAATCTGACTGTTGAGTTCGCCACATCTTCGGGTAGTTTCCGCGCCGTGGACGGTGTCGATCTGTCGGTCGACAAAGGCGAATTGCTGGCCATCGTCGGCGAAAGCGGTTCGGGCAAGTCCGTGTCGATGCTGGCACTGATGGGCTTGCTGCCCTGGACCGCCACGATCACCGCCGATGAGATGAGCTTTGAGGGCCGTGACCTGTCCGGTATCTCGGCCCGCGAACGGCGCAAGATCATTGGTAAGGACATGGCGATGATCTTTCAGGAACCGATGTCCTCGCTGAACCCCTGTTTTACTGTCGGGTTTCAGATCAAAGAGGCATTGCGCATCCACCTTGGCCTGAACCGAAAAGAGCGTCACGAGCGTGCGGTCGAATTGTTCGATCAGGTTGGCATTCCCGCGCCTGAAAGCCGCCTGAATTCCTTTCCGCATCAAATGTCAGGGGGCATGAACCAACGGGTTGTGATCGCGATGGCCATTGCCTGCAACCCCAAGCTGCTGATCGCGGATGAACCGACCACGGCGCTGGACGTGACCATTCAGGCGCAGATTCTGGATCTGTTGATCCGGTTGCGTAATGAGCATGGCATGGGTCTGGTTCTGATCACCCATGACATGGGTGTCGTGGCGGAAACCGCCGAGCGGGTTCAGGTGCAATATGCCGGGCAAAAGGTTGAAGAACAGCCTGTCAGGGAATTGTTTCGAACGCCGCGTCATCCCTATACCACGGCCCTGCTAAGTGCTTTGCCGGAGCGGGCAACGTCCAAGATTCTGCCGACGATTCCAGGTGTTGTACCTGGGCAATTCGACCGGCCAAAAGGATGCCTTTTCAGCCCACGGTGCCGCTTTGCCGATGCGACCTGCGCTCAGACCCCGCCGACCCCTCATGCCGAGGCATTTGGCAAGGCGCGCTGTCACCATGTTGAAAAGATTGCCGCCGGAGAGCTGGTATGACCACACCTATCGTTCAGGCCAACGCCCTGGCCCGGTTTTACACGGTCAAAGGCGGGTTGCTGTCCAAACCCGCAACCGTAAAGGCGCTGTCGGGGGTGGATTTCGACCTGCAACCGGGAAAAACATTGGCCATTGTCGGAGAGTCAGGCTGTGGCAAGTCTACGCTGGCCAGACTGATCACAATGATCGAAGAACCAACCTCGGGCAGCCTGACGATAAACGGGGTCGAAATTACCCCTTCGCAATGGAGCAAGATGCGAGAGACGGTGCAGATCGTCTTTCAGGATCCCTATAGCTCGTTGAATCCGCGTCAGCGCATCGGCCAGATCCTGCAGGAACCGCTGATCATCAACCGGCCTCAGATGACGGCCGCCGACCGTGAATTGCAGGCACGCAAGATGATCGAGATGGTGGGCCTGCGCCCGGAACATTATGACCGCTATCCGCATATGTTCTCGGGTGGGCAGCGCCAGCGGATCGCCATTGCGCGGGCGCTTATGCTGGACCCCAAGGTGCTGGTTCTGGATGAACCTGTCTCGGCACTGGATGTGTCGATTCAATCGCAGATCTTGAACCTGCTGGTCGATCTTCAGGAACGGCTGAACTTGGCCTACCTGTTCATTTCACATGACTTGTCGGTTGTCCGGCATTTCGCCGACGACGTGATTGTCATGTATCTGGGGCGCGCGGTTGAAAAAGGTCCGAAAGAGCAGCTGTTCGCTGCTCCCCGACATCCGTACTCCAAGGCGTTGCTGTCCACGACGCCCCGTGCCGACCCGGATGCCCGGAAAGAGCGGATCAAGCTGGAAGGCGAGTTGCCGTCACCCATGAACATCCCGAAAGGGTGCGCTTTTGCGCAACGATGCTGGCTTGCGACTGACCAGTGCAGGCAAACATTGCCTGAACTGGATGATGAAATCCATCAGGTCGCGTGTCTGCATCCTCTTTTCTGAAAAACCAGATGGCCAGCGAAAACGCCCGGGCCATAGGACCGGGCGTTAGAGTATCCGCACGTCCTTGAAGGCGTCAGAGCCCCCATTTTTCGCGGTTTGCTTCAAAGAAGCCTTCCGCTTTTTTCACTTCGATCCAGTTGTTAACATAATTTATCCAGATCTGGTCGCCTTGTGGCAGGATCATTGCAATCGGCGAAGGTGATCGGGGGCCAGCGTTTTTCACGCGCTCTACTGGAAATTTCTCCTCTAGTGTCGATCCTTCGATGTTCGACGTGATGAACACATCAGCACGACCGGCGATAACTTCCTGAAAACCGCGGGCTGGGGCCTCGACCACCTTGATCTCGGCGTTAGGGAACCACTCGCGGACCCGTTTTTCAAACGTGGTGCCCAAAGTCGTCGCGACCTTAACTCCGGGTTGATTGATCGAGTCATATCCGTCGAATTTTTCGACCTTGTCCTTGGTGGTGTAGGGGAAGAGTTCCACCGAGATATAGCTGTCGGAAAAACCCGCAACTTTCATGCGCGGTGGTGAAATCGATGCCGACCCGGTCAGGTGGTACTTGCCCGCGACCACACCATTCACCAGTGTTTTCCAGTCGGTGGGGACAAATTCGACCTCAACGCCAAGATCGGCGGCCAGTGCATTCATAATGTCGATGTCGTACCCTTTGTAGCTGTTGGTTGCTGGGTCGCGCAGTGTCATAGGGTTCCAGTCACCTGTGGTACCAACCTTGAGCACGCCGGAATCCAGCACCTCGTTCAGCGCAGATTGCGCTTGTGCGGAACCTGACAATACAAGCCCCAACACGGCAGCCGCCGCGGCTTTCCAAAAAACGCTCATAGGTATCTCCCGTTGGTGGCGTTACGATTTTGTGATCGTATTCTTCATTGATTTAAGTCTAAAGGGAAAGATAACCTCAAGAAAATTTTATACTGAGGCTAAAATAGGGGCAATTCAGCTTATGCCAGACGCCGCAATCGAACTTGTGGATGTGAACAAGTGGTTTGATACCTTTCACGTTCTCAAGGACATCAATCTGACAGTTAACAGCGGCGAAAAGGTGGTAATTTGCGGACCTTCCGGGTCAGGAAAATCGACCGTTGTGAGATGTATCAACCAGTTGGAAAAGCACCAGAAAGGTACCATTCGTGTAGACGGGGTTGAGCTGACGGATGATGCAAAATCTGCGGCAACCATTCGGTCAGAAGTCGGGATGGTTTTCCAGCAATTCAATCTGTTTCCGCATTTGACCGTTTTGGAGAACCTAACTCTGGGCCCGATCAAAGCGCGCGGCCTGAGCCGGAAGGACGCGGAAGAAAAAGCGCGCCATTATCTGGATCGGGTACATATTCCCGATCAGGCGGACAAAAAGCCCATGCAGTTGTCCGGTGGTCAGCAACAGCGCGTGGCCATCGCGCGGTCCCTGTGCATGGAGCCACGCGTGCTGTTGTTTGATGAACCCACGTCGGCGCTGGACCCCGAGATGATCTCGGAAGTGTTGGAAGTTATGGTGGAACTGGCGAATGAGGGCATGACCATGGTGGTCGTGACCCACGAGATGGGGTTTGCCCGCAAAGTGGCTGACAAGATGATCTTCATGGATGCTGGTGAGATCGTCGAAGAAGGCAAGCCGGAACATTTCTTCACCAACCCTCAGTCTGATCGGTGTCGCAAATTCCTGTCTCAGATACTACAGCACTAAGAGGGGCAGATGAAAAAACTCTTTATGATAATGCCCCTGCTGATGCTCACAGGCTGTTCGTCGTCCCAGACCTGGGGTTGGTATGTGATCAACCCGACCACAGCATCGGGTTGGATCAATGTAAAATTCCTGATCTCAGGGATGGGGGCAACGATCCAGATTTCACTGATCGCGGCCGTGTTGTCGATCGTACTGGGGCTGATGGTGGCCCTGCCGGGATTGTCCGAGAAACGCGGCTGGCGGCTGGTCAACCGTGTTTACGTTGAATTCATTCGCGCCATTCCCCTGCTGCCGATGCTGTTCTGGGTCTTTTACGGATTGCCCATTGTGTTCAAGTCGATGGGCATGAATGTCCCCATCGATCCCTTTTGGGGTGCGATCATCACATTGGCGATTTCTGACAGCGCCTTCACTGCCGAGATTTACCGCGCAGGAATTCAATCCATTGCGCGTGGTCAGAGCGAAGCGGCGCAGACCATCGGGCTGAACTATATGCAGACCATGCGCTATGTGATCCTGCCGCAGGCAATCCGGCGCATTCTGCCGCCCTTGGCAAACCAGTTCATCTACATCGTCAAGATGAGCGCATTCGCCAGCGTCATCGGGATGCAGGAACTGACCCGGCGCGCGAATGAGCTGGTGGTCACGGAATACCGCCCGTTGGAAATCTATACCCTGTTGATCTTTGAATACCTGATCCTGGTTCTGATCATCAGTGCCGGTGTGCGCTGGCTGGAGCGTCGCATGGGCGCGGACGAGCGCGGTTAAGGAGAATGGATATGGACTGGAAAGCTTTCATGGCCGAGACCGAGGCCAATATCGGAACTTTTTCGAAGGAGGTGCCCGAAACCGTGCGCGGCTTTGGCATCATGGGCAAGGCCGCCAAGACCGATGGCGCGCTGAGTGAGAAAACCAAGGAATTCATGGCCCTTGGCATCGCCATTGCGACCCGCTGCGACAGCTGCATCGGATTTCACGTGCGTTCCCTTGTCCGGCTGGGTGCCACCCGAGACGAGATGTGCGAGGCATTGGCGATGGCGACCTATATGGGTGGCGGGCCGTCTTATGCCTACAGCGCCAAAGCGTTGAAGGCTTATGATGTGTTTTCCGGGTAATTGCCACGCAAATCACTAAAGCGGTTAGTGATCATCCGTTTGGTTCCGGTTTCATTTGCCCCATGCCTCCAGCGTTTTCTTCGGCGGTTTTGCGAATAATTGCGCCAAGTTTCAGGAGGTTTTCGCCCAGCGGGTTGGTCTTTCGCCAGATCAGGCCGATGGTCCGGGTTGGTGGAGTATCCTGAAAGCGGGCGATGGACACGTCGGCAGACCGGGTTTCCAGCCCCACGGCCATTTCCGGTATCAGCGTCACACCGATGCCCGCCCCGACCATCTGCACCAATGTGGACAGAGAACTGCCCTCCATAATGTGTTGCGGTTCGATATTGCGGATCGAACAGAATGAAAGCGCCTGATCCCTGAAACAATGCCCTTCTTCCAGCAACAGCAGCCGCATGGTTCTGAGCTGTGACGAACTTGGCATTGGCAACCCGGCGTCCCGCGCCGGGCGAACCAGCAGAAAGTCTTCGTTAAACAACGAAAATTCCCGAAGGCTGGGTTCCGAGACCGGCAAAGCGACAACGGCAAAATCCAGTCTGGAGTCCAAAATTTCGCCGATCAGGGTTTGGGTGATGGTCTCTTTGGGTTCGATCGTCAGCTGCGGGAATCGTTGCGACAGTGCCTTAATGATTGATGGCAGCAAATAAGGCGCGACCGTGGGGATGACCCCGATTCTGATGCGACCCGACAAGGGACCAGCGGAAGATTGCACAAGATTCCCCAAATCCTCGACCCGCGTCAGGATTTCGCGGCCATGTTTTAGGACATCCTCGCCAAGCGCGGTCAGGCGGGTTTCACGCGCTGCGCGTTCGACCAAGGGGCCACCCATGATGGCCTCCAGCTCCTTGATTTGTATGGAAAGCGCGGGTTGCGATATCGCGCTGGCCGCCGCCGCCTTGCCAAAGTGGCCGTGGGTGGCAAGCGCTTCGAAGTAGCGCAGGTGTTTAAGTGTGAGCGACTTCATAGGAAAAATTAATTGCAACGATAGTAATTACAAATTTCCAATTATCGAAACCGTAAGGTACGAGTCAAGACATCTGAACCCCTCGGTAAATACTCAGGAGATCTACAATGGACGGTAATCCCCACAATCACCAATCCGGCGGCTGCCCAGTCTTGCATGGCGGGAACACGGGCACGGGCAACTCTGTCACCAAATGGTGGCCGGATGCGCTGAACCTGGACATTCTGAGCCAGCACGACACCCGCACCAACCCGATGGACGCGGATTACAACCACCGCGAAGCAGTCAAAGGGCTGGATTTCAACGCTGTTCGCGCCGACGTCGAAGCGTTGCTGACCGACAGTCAGGACTGGTGGCCGGCCGATTGGGGCCACTATGGCGGCCTGATGATCCGACTGGCGTGGCACTCTGCCGGGTCGTACCGTCTGGGGGATGGTCGTGGTGGCGCAGGTTCGGGCAACATCCGTTTTGCACCGCTGAACTCATGGCCCGACAATGCAAGCCTGGATAAAGCGCGCCGTCTGCTCTGGCCGGTGAAAAAGAAATACGGCAATGCGCTGTCCTGGGCAGACCTGATTGTTCTGTCGGGAACGGTTGCCTACGAAGCCATGGGTCTGAAGACCTTTGGCTTTGGCTTTGGCCGCGAAGATATCTGGGGCCCGGAAAAAGACGTCTACTGGGGTTCGGAAAACCAGTGGCTGGCTCCGTCCGAGAACCGCTATGGCGATCTGGAAACCCCCGGCACGCTGGAAAACCCGCTGGGCGCGGTGCATATGGGCCTGATCTATGTGAACCCCGAAGGTGTGAACGGTAATCCGGACCCGGCGAAAACAGCGCTGCACATCCGCGAAACCTTTGCCCGCATGGCGATGAATGACGAAGAGACGGCGGCGCTGACCTGCGGTGGTCACACAGTCGGCAAAGCCCATGGTGCGATGGCAGGCGATCATATCGGTGCCGAGCCCGAAGCCTGCCCGGTCTCCGGTCAGGGCCTGGGTTGGAACAACCCCGATCAGAACGGCAAGGCAACCAACGCATTCACCTCTGGTATCGAGGGTGCGTGGACGAAAAACCCGACCAAATTCGACATGGGCTTTTTCGATTACCTGTTCGGATATGAGTGGGAATTGGGTAAATCGCCCGCGGGTGCACAACAGTGGCAGCCTATCGACATGCCGGAAGATGAAAAGCCGGTCGACCCGACCGACCCTTCGGTTCGGCGTATGCCGGTCATGACCGATGCGGACATGGCAATGAAGATCGATCCGATTTACAACGCGATCTGTCAGAAGTTCATGGCCGACCCGGATTACTTTGCTGACACCTTTGCCCGCGCGTGGTTCAAGCTGACCCACCGCGATATGGGGCCACGCGTCAACTACTATGGCCCAAACGTCCCGTCAGAAGAGCTGATCTGGCAGGACCCGATCCCCGCCGGTTCGACCGCGTATGACGTCGGTGCCGTCAAGGCAAAGATCGCCGACAGCGGTCTGACCGCGGTCGAGATGATCACCACCGCATGGGACAGCGCCCGTACCTTCCGTGGCTCGGACAAACGCGGCGGCGCAAACGGTGCGCGTATCCGTCTGGCACCACAGAAAGACTGGGCAGGGAACGAGCCCGAGCGTCTGGCAAAAGTGCTGGGCGTGCTGGAGCCGATTGCCGCGGAAACCGGGGCCTCGATTGCCGACGTGATCGTTCTGGCGGGCAACGTTGGTCTAGAACAGTCGATCAAAGCCGCAGGCTTTCACGTGGCGGTTCCGTTCTCGGCCGGTCGCGGCGATGCGACGGATGAGCAGACCGATGCCGACAGCTTCTCGGTGCTGGAGCCGCTGGCGGACGGGTTCAGAAACTGGCAGCTGAAGGAATACGCGGTATCACCCGAGGCGATGATGCTGGATCGCGCGCAACTGCTGGGTCTGACCGCAGCCGAGATGACGGTTCTGGTTGGTGGCCTGCGTGTGCTGGGTGCCAATCACGGTGGATCAGAGCATGGGGTCTTCACGGATCGCGTGGGTCAGTTGACCACCGACTTCTTCGTCAATCTGACGGATATGTCGCTTAGCTGGCATCCGGTCGATGGCGGCACCTATGAGCTGCGTGATCGTGCCTCGGGTGAGGTCAGGTTCACCGCAACCAGCGCGGATCTGGTCTTCGGCTCGAACTCGATCCTGCGTGGCTACGCCGAGGTCTATGCCCAGGACGATAATGCCGAGAAGTTCGTGCGCGACTTCGTAGCGGCCTGGACTAAGATCATGAACAACGACCGGTTCGATCTGGTAGCCTAAGTCATAAGTATCAGGCGAGGGAAACCTCGCCTGATATTGTGTTCGGGCTGACATCTGGTAGTGCCCGATTATCCCGCGATCACATTCTGTTTTTGAACACCCAGGCCTTCGATGCCCAGTTCCATCGTGTCGCCGGGTTTCAGATAGACTTGCGGGTTTTGCCCCATGCCCACACCCGGCGGAGTTCCGGTCGAGATCACATCGCCCGGCTGTAAAGACATGAATTGCGACAGGTGTGAGATCACAGTTGCCACCCCGAAATGCATCGTCCGGGTCGAGCCGTCCTGATAACGGTGGCCGTTGACCTCAAGATACATCGGCAGGTTCTGTGGGTCTGCAACCTCGTCCCGCGTCACCAGCCACGGACCGATGGGGCCGAATGTATCTGCCGACTTGCCCTTGACCCACTGCCCCGAGCGGTGAAGCTGAAAATCACGTTCCGACAGGTCATTGACCACGCAATAGCCAGCGACGTGATCCATCGCTTCGGCCTCGGAGATGTATTTTGTTTCCTTGCCGATCACCACGCCCAACTCGACCTCCCAGTCGGTCTTGACGGACCCGCGCGGGATTTCCACCGTGTCGTTCGGCCCGATGATGGCCGATGTCGCCTTGAAAAAGATCACAGGTTCCTGCGGCAATTCCATACCGCTTTCTGCCGCGTGGTCGGCATAGTTCAGGCCGATGCAAATGAACTTGCCCACATGGCCGACACACGCCCCTAATCGGGTGTTGCCTTCAACCATCGGCAAATCTTGTGCATTCAGCGCGCGCAGTCGCGCCAACCCTTCGTCGCTGAGAACGTCGCCCGAAATATCGTCGATAACGCCTGACAGGTCGCGAATTGTGCCATCGTCGTGCAGCAGCCCGGGCTTTTCAGCACCCAAGGCGCCAAACCGCAGTAGTTTCATATTGTGATCCCTTTCAGCTTAAATCGCCCATCCGCCATCAATGGCAAAGGGCTGACCAGTGGTAAATGCACTGCTGTCGCTCGCAAGGTAGAGCGCCAAATCGGCAATCTCGTCCGCGGTTCCAATGCGCCCCATTGGCTGGCGGGCGATGAAATCCGTCATCGCCTTTTCGTAGTCGCCCGTCGCCCGCAAACGCTCGTGCAGGCTGGGGCTGTCGACAGTGCCGGGGCAGATTGCATTGCACCGGATGCCCTGCGTGACAAAATCGGCGGCGATCGACTTGGTCAGGCCAATTACGGCAGCCTTTGATGCGCAATATACAAACCGGTTTGGAACGCCCTTCATCGACGAGGCGACCGAGGACATATTAATGATCGACCCCCCGCCGTTGTTCAACATCGCGGGCAGGGTCAGGCGGATCAGGCGATACATGGCCTTCACATTAAGATCGAAACTGAAATCCCAGTCGTCCTCTTCGCACTCAAGAATGGTCCCGTTTGCCACGTAACCCGCGCAATTGAACAGGGTATCCAGCGGTGGCAACGCAGCCACGGCTCGTTTCACGGCATGCGCGTCAGTCACGTCGAGATGGATCGGAGAGATCCCTTCGATTTCGGAAAGCTCGGCCAATGTGGTTTCGTTGATGTCGCTGGCAAAGACATGCGCGCCTTCGGCTGCGAACAGTTCGGCCGTGGCACGTCCGATGCCCTGTCCAGCGGCGCTGATGAATGCGGTTTTGCCTTTTAGTCGTTCAGAAGGCTGATGCGATGTCATTCTGGTCCTCATGGTTTTTCCGAAACCGGGTGGTGTGTTGGGGATAACTACCCGTCTGTTCGCGCCTCAGGGAGAACACTGGGCAGGATCAGCGGGCGCAAAGCAGGGCGTCGCGTGTTTGGGGTCCGGTGCAGCACCATCAAATCCTGATGTGATAAGCCTTGGCCGCATTCCCTCCGAGGATGGCTTCACGGTCATTGGAGGAAAGTGCGCTTAGCAGTTCATCGGTTGCATCGATCCAGCGTTCATAGCTGCTGGCCAGTGTGCAGACCGGCCAGTCGCTGCCCCAGATCAACCGCGATGGTCCGAACGTGTTCAGTAGGTGATCTACATAGGGGTACAGGTCCCGAACCGTCCAGTCAGGCGCGGCTTCGGTGACGAGACCGGACAATTTGCAGAACGCGTTGGTGTCTCGCGCGATGGCGGCCATGTCTTCGGCCCACCCGTCAAGTACACCCTCCCGGATCAGCGGTTTCGAACCATGGTCAATCACAACACGCATGTTTGGGTGCCGCGCCAAAAGTTGACGTAACGGGCCTAGGTGTCGGGGTAGGGTGAGGGCATCAAAAGTCAGATCGTTTGACTGGATGGCCTCAAAGGCAGGCGTCAGTGCCGCGCCGAGCATCCAGTTCGGATCAGCGATGTCCTGAATCATCGGCCGCAATCCAACCAAAGCGGGATGAGCGGCAAGTCTGGTGATTTGTGCACGCGCATCAGGGGCGTCAAAATCGACCCAGCCAACCACACCCTTGATAAAGGGTGTCTTGTCGGCCAGTGACAACAGGTACTCCGTCTCGGCGACGGTCGGCGCGGCCTGAACCAGAATTGTCCCGTCGATGCCCTGTGCTTGCAACAATGGCGCAAGGTCATCTGGCCCGAAGTCCCGGTAAATCTGGCCCAGGTTGGGTGTCAGCCACCCATAGTCACCACGCGACAGCGCCCAAAAATGCTGATGGGCGTCGATCTTCATGCGATCACGCCCTTCTTCAGAATGATGTTGCCGTAGAGCCTGCGCTCGCCGGTCTGAATGATGGCAAATGCGGATGCCGCGCGTTGGTAGAAGGCGAACCGGTCCAGACCCTGAATTTGCGCGGGGTTATCAGCCTGCGCGTCGATGATCTTTTGGAAATCTGCGACGGCCTCGGGCACGGCTTCGGGATCACCGACAACCTGCATGGTCAGCGCGGGGTCGGGCACGAATGTATCCAGCGGCATGACAGACAACACGGCGCCAAGCAGGTCGCTTGCTGTTGAACCATCCGCACGGATGCAGTCGGGCCCAAGGCTGGAGCCTGGGAAATTGGCGTCCGCAATAACGATGTCATCGCCATGGCCCATGGCGCGCAAGGCGTACAGCAATTCAGGAGACAGCAGCGGGTCGAGGTTACGCAGCATTGACAGGTTCCTTGGGCAAGGGGGCATCTGGCCGGATCAGGCCTTCGGTACGCAGGTCTGACCAAAGCTGGGCGGGGATAGTCCGCTCCAGCAGGGCGGCATTGGCTTGAACCTCGGCCGCATTGACAGCGCCCGGAACAACCGTTTTCACGGCGGGATGTCCCAAAACAAATTGCAGCGCGGCTGCGATCAACGGTGTGTCATGGGCCGCACAGACAGTTTCGATCCTGCGCACCCGTTCAAGAATATCCTCAGGCGCATCGGAGTAGTTATACTTGGCCCCAGGCACCGGTCCGGTGGCGAGGATACCTGAGTTATACGGCCCGCCCAGAATGATGCCCACATCGCGTTTCTCGCAAAGTGGCAGAAAACTGTCCAAAGCTTCCTGCTCCAAAAGCGTATACCGACCTGCCAGCAGAAACCCGTCGAAATCGCCAAAACCCAGAAGTTTCTCGCAAACCTGCCACTCGTTCACACCCGCGCCAATCGCAGCGATCTCACCTGCATCGCGCAGTTCAACCAGCGCCTTGTACCCGCCGCCATCGAACAACTCACGTACTTTGGCGTCTGACATTTCCTGACTGCCCTGACTGAAAGCGCAGACGTCATGCACCAGAAGAATGTCCGCATTGGCAACACCTATCCGGTCCCGGCTTGCCTCATATGACCGCATGACGCCGTCATAGGTATAGTCGAACACAATGCGTTTCTGTGGTACGTCTACAAACGCTTCGGGTGTCACCTCATGTGGTTCGCAATCCAACAGCAGACGACCGATTTTGGTTGATAGCTGAATGTTCTCACGCCCAAACCGCCTGATCGCTTCGCCAAAGCGATACTCGGACCGCCCCAACCCGTATTGCGGCGCGGTGTCGAAGAACCGGATGCCTGCGTCAAAAGCGGATTGCAACGCAGCCTGCGCATCAGCATCCGAGACCTTGCGATAAAGATTGCCCAATGGCGCGCCGCCAAACCCCATGCGGGTCAGCGGCACGGGCCGGGACGTTCTGTTGTTCAGAAGAGCGGTTTGCGAAACGGTCATCCTGCCTCTCGGGTGGTTTGGGGCGTTAAGTTGAACAGCTGCGGTCTTTCCTGTTGCAGCCGTTCGATCCGAGGCATCAGTTGCCCAAGGTGATGGCGCATGGCGTCTTGTGCTGCACGTTCATCATGGGCGCAGATGGCATCGAATATCGCCCGGTGTTCGGCCAGTGTTTCCGCGATGCGGCCGGGTGTCGGCAACAGCAACATACGCGCGCGGCTGACCTGTAGCGACACCGTCTGCGCCACATCCGGCAAGCGAAGCATCCCGGTGAACGCCATCAACAGGGCGTGGAATTCTTCATCCGCGTGATAGAACCCGGCAATGTCGTCATCTTCGATCAACAGCTCTTGCAGGCGCACGTTGCGGCTCAGCTTTTTGCGCTGATCATCGGTCAGGTCACGCGCAACCTTGGCCACTGTTGCCAGCTCCAGGGCCTCTCGCAGAAAGGCGCCTTCGCGGATCTCATCCATCGAAAAATAGGACACGCGTGTACCCGATTGCGGCACCACATCCACCAGCCCTTCTGCGGCAAGCCTGGTGATGGCGTCCGCGACAGGCGCGCGGGATACACCCAGGCGCGTGCAGATCGGTGCCTTTCTCAGATTGGCACCGGGAGGGAAATCCAGTGCCAGAATCGCCTGTTTGATGGATTGGTAAACCCGCTGCGCGAGCGACCCCTCAAGTGTTGAAATGTCGGGCAGGCGGGTGGCGTCAATGTCGTATGGGTGGTTCATAAATCTGAACTATCATACTAACATGTTAGTTGACAAGAGCGGTTTATCCCCGTAGCTCTGTGGCGAACAAGCGGGGAATCCATGCACCCAGTTTCAGAGATCAAAGCCCCGGGCGGCCCGGCCCGTGACACAATCCGGCTGAACCCGGATGACAACGTGATCATCGCGTTGCGCGACCTGAAAGCCGGCGCGCAACCGGATGGGTTATCGGTGCAGCTTCCCACGGAAATCGCACGCGGGCACAAGATCGCCACCGCCCCGATTGCGGCAGGTGAGAATGTGATCCGCTACGGACAGATCATAGGTCAGGCCAAAGCGGATATCGCCGCGGGCGAGCATGTTCATGTCCATAATCTGGGTATGGGGGCGCATCAGCAGGACTACGCATATGCAAGCGCGAACACGCCGCTGCCCGAGATTTCAGGCTCCCGTATCTTCCAGGGCTTCCACCGCGCCGATGGCAAGGTCGGCACGCGCAACTACATCGGCATTTTGACAACTGTGAATTGCTCTGGCTCCGTGGCGAGGTTCATAGCCGAAGCCACCGAGAAACGGGGCTTGTTGGACGCGTACCCGAATGTGGACGGTATCGTCCCGATCGTTCATGGCACCGGATGCGGGATGTCGGGAAAAGATGAAGGCTATGCCACACTGCTCCGGACATTGGCTGGATATGCCCAGCACCCGAATTTCGCCGGTATCCTTCTGATCGGTTTGGGGTGCGAGGTGATGCAGGTAGCCGATCTGGTTGGGGGTCGTCCGATCCGTCCTGATGGCGTGCTGCGTTACATGACCATTCAGAGTGAGGGCGGTACGCGCCGTACCATTGAACGTGGATTGAACGAACTGCGCGGGATTGCCGAACTCGCGAACAAGGCCGAACGCGAACCTGCGCCGATCAGTGCGATAACGGTTGGAATGCAATGCGGCGGGTCGGATGGCTATTCCGGGATCACCGCCAATCCCGCTTTGGGTTATGCCTCGGATTTGCTGGTGCGGCATGGCGGTACGACGATCTTGTCCGAAACCTCGGAAATCTACGGTGCAGAACACCTTTTGACCCGGCGGGCCGAGACCGTTGAAGTCGGGGAAAAGCTGATAGAACGCATTCGCTGGTGGGAGGGGTATACTCACCGCAACGGTGGTGAGATGAACAACAACCCTAGCCCCGGCAACAAGCGCGGCGGGTTGACGACCATTCTTGAGAAATCGCTGGGCGCTGTCGCCAAAGGCGGAACCGCGCCCTTGCGCGGTGTTTACAAGTTTGGCGAGAAAATCGACAGGACCGGGTTTGTTTTCATGGACAGCCCCGGTTTCGACCCATGCTCGGTCACGGGGCAGGTGGCATCAGGCGCGAACCTGATCGTGTTCACCACCGGGCGGGGCTCGGTTTCGGGTTATCAACCAACGCCCTGCATCAAGCTGGCAACCAATTCCGAAATGTATGCCCGGATGTCGGAAGACATGGATTTGAACTGTGGGGACATCGTCACAGACGGCGTGAGCATCGAGGCAAAAGGCGAAGAGCTGTTCGAAATGCTGATCCGCGTTGCATCGGGTGAACAAACAAAAAGCGAAGAACTTGGCTTTGGCGGGGTCGAATTTGTCCCCTGGCAAATCGGCGCGGTGATGTAGGCCGCACCACCCCTTGGGGAGAGGGGTGTTTGGGAGGGTAAATGACAAAACTGGTCGACATGTCGGGGATCGAGAAACACTTTCCCGGAGTCCATGCGCTGAAATCAGTGCAGTTCGATCTGGTGCCCGGTGAAGTCCATGCGCTGATGGGCGAGAACGGTGCAGGCAAAAGCACGCTGATGAAAATCCTCTCGGGGATCTATCAGCGCGACGGCGGCACACTGCAAATCGAAGGGCGTAATGCAAACCCAACCACGCCACGCGAGGCGCAGGCTTTGGGTATCGGTATCATCCATCAGGAACTGAGCCTTATGAATGATCTGACGGTGGCACAGAATATTTTTATTGGCCGCGAACCTCGCAAACGGTTTGGCCGACTGAACGATGCCGAGTTGAATGCACAGACAGCCGAGATTTTTGCGTCCATGAACCTAAACCTCGACCCCAGGGCGCAGGTCGGCAGTCTGACCATCGCCAAACAACAGATGGTCGAGATCGCCAAGGCCCTGTCTTTCCGGTCCAGGGTTCTGATCATGGATGAACCGACCGCGGCCCTGAACGATGCTGAAATTGCCGAGCTGTTCGTCATCATCCGCCGTCTGAAGGCCGAAGGCGTGGGCATTGTCTATATCAGCCACAAAATGGATGAGCTGAAGCAGATCGCTGACCGGGTCACGGTGATGCGCGACGGAGAATACGTTGGCACAGTTGACGCGGCAGCAACGCCGATCAGCCAGATTATCGCGATGATGGTGGGTCGCGAAGTCAAGGAAGAGCCGCTGGTTCCCCCCGATCTGAGCGATGCCGAAGTTTCGCTGGAAGTGACCGGGCTGTGTCGGGGTCACGAAATCCACGATGTCAGCTTCTCGGTTCTGAAGGGTGAAATCCTGGGCTTTGCCGGGCTGATGGGGGCCGGACGTACCGAAGTTGCGCGGGCAATCTTCGGGGCAGATCCCAAGGATAGCGGAGAAATCCGGGTGCATGGGCAGGTGGTCTCGATCCGCACGCCATCCGATGCCGTCAAGGCGGGCATTGGCTATCTTTCCGAGGATCGCAAGCATTTCGGCCTCGCCACTGGGATGAGCGTTCGTGACAATGTTGCCTTGGCGTCGATGGATATGTTCACCGGACGTGTCGGTGTTCTGAACGACAGTGAAATCAGCACGACGGCCAAGAGTTACATAATGCAGCTGGGTATTCGCACGCCTTCGGACACGCAGGAGGTGCGTCTTCTGTCCGGGGGCAATCAGCAGAAAGTTGTCATTGCCAAATGGCTGCTGCGGAATTGCGATATCCTGATTTTCGATGAACCCACGCGTGGCATCGACGTGGGCGCAAAATCTGAAATCTACAAGCTGCTGGAAGAACTTGCCGGGCAGGGCAAGACGATCATCGTGATTTCGTCGGAACTGCCCGAGATCATGCGCCTAAGCCATCGCATCGCTGTGATGTGTGAAGGCCGGCTGACCGGCATTCTGCCGGGCGGCAAAGACACCACTCAGGAAGATATCATGCATCTGGCGACCCAGCGGGTGGCAGCGATGCAGGTAACAGGAACAGCGTAATGACCTCAGCAACGGATATCGAAAAGAAAAGCCCGCTGGCGGGTCTCTCCGAAAGTGGCGCCTATCAAAAGCTGCTGGCCTTCGCCAGCTTGATTGCCTTGCTGATCGGGTTTTCAATCGCGTCGCCGAATTTCATGCAAACCTCAAACATGATCGCCATTTTGCAGGCGACATCGGTCAATGGGGTGCTGGCGGTTGCTGCAACACTGGTCATCATAACTGGCGGGATCGATCTGTCCGTGGGAACTCTGATGACGTTCTGCGCCGTCATTGCCGGTGTCGCGCTGACCTATCTCGGAATGCCGCTGTTGCTGGGGGTTGTGGCAGCGATTGCGGCGGGTGCGTTCTGCGGGCTGTGTTCGGGCACCTTTGTCGCCAAGATGAAAATCCCGCCCTTCATTGCCACGCTAGGTATGATGCTGATCCTAAAAGGGTTGTCGCTGGTGATCTCGGGCACGCGGCCCATCTACTTCAACGACACGCCGGGTTTTGACCAGATTTCGCGCGGGTCGCTGATCGGAGAGGTTTTCCCTGCTTTGCCGATCCCAAATGGCGTGCTGATCCTTTTCCTTGTTGCCATTGCAGCTTCGTACATTCTGGGGCGCACGGTTCTGGGCAGATACACCTTTGCGCTGGGATCGAACGAAGAAGCGGTGCGCCTTTCGGGGGTGAATACCGATCTTTGGAAGATGCGCATTTACGCTTTGGCAGGTGCGATCTGCGGTATCGGTGGAATCCTGATCGCGTCGCGTCTGAATTCGGCGCAGCCCGCGCTGGGGCTTGGCTACGAGCTGGAAGCTATTGCTGCCGTCGTGATCGGGGGCACGTCCCTGTCCGGTGGGCGCGGTACGATCCTTGGCACCCTGATCGGTGCCCTGATCATGGCAGTTCTGACCAATGGTTTGCGGGTGCTGTCCGTCGCGCAGGAATGGCAGACCGTTGTCACCGGCGCGATCATCATTCTGGCCGTTTACGCCGATATGGCGCGGCGCAGGAAGACAGGTTGAACATTCACAAAAATTAGAAACGAAGACCAACTGGAGGAGAAGACATGCTAACACGTCGTTTCATTTTGGGGGCCCTGAGTGCGGCCAGCCTTTCGATACCTGCATCAATGTCATCAGCGGAAGACATATATATTCCGCTGGTGTCCAAAGGGTTTCAGCACCAGTTCTGGCAGGCGGTAAAGTCGGGTGCGGAACAAGCCGCCGAGGAATACGGTGTCACGATCACCTTTGAAGGCCCGGACAACGAAACCATGGTGGATCGTCAGATCGACATGCTGGCGGCGGCCTTGGCCAATAACCCCAAGGCCATCGGTTTTGCCGCTCTGGACAGCCAGGCCGCCATTCCACTGTTGAAGCAAGCTGATGAAAAAGGCATTCCGATCATCGCCTTTGACAGTGGCGTTGACAGCGACATTCCGGTTTCTACAGCAACCACAGACAATCAGGCCGCGGCTGCGCTGGCTGCGGACAAGATGGCCGAGATGATTGGCGGCAAAGGCAAAGTGGCCGTTGTTGCGCATGACCAGACCAGCCGCACAGGCATTGATCGGCGTGACGGCTTCGTCAATCGTATTGCTGAAAAATACCCGGACATCGAAGTTGTCACGGTTCAATACGGTCAGGGTGACCACCTGAAATCGACCGAGGTGACCAAAGCAATCCTGACGGCGAACCCCGATCTGAATGGCATCTTCGGCACCAACGAGGGCTCGGCCATCGGTGTGGTGAACGGGGTGCAAGAACTGGGGACCGAGGGGCTGGTCATCATCGGGTATGACAGCGGTAAGGCCCAGAAAGATGCGATCAAAAGCGGGTTGATGGCGGGTGCAATCACTCAGAATCCCGTGGGCATCGGGTATGAAACCGTCAAGGCTGCTGTAGCTGCGATGAAGGGCGAAGAAGTTCCTGCCCTGATTGATACCGGGTTCTACTACTACGACGCATCCAACATCGACGATCCGAAGATCGCGGCAGTGCTGTACGACTGATTTTCATTGTCATACTTGTTCCTGGCTCTTGGTTCTCCAAGGGCCAGAAGCTTGTCAGAATCCCTGCATCAGCATGTCGATGCCGGCGGTGATCTGCGCAAAGTGATCATCAAGGTTTTCGACTGGCGATTTTAGAATGCCCACCGGAACGGCAGCCATGAATTGGGTCGCCATTACAAACGGTTTGCCCTGGATATCAAAGACGGGATTGAGCCGGGTGGCTGGGATCGGCGCCGTCGCTTCGGGAAGCAGGGGCACGACGACGCGTGTGTTCAACCCGCTCAGCAGATCGCTCTGGATGTCCAGAAGATACCCGTCACCTGACGGGTCGGGGAACACGTCGTATTTTGGCATCAGAACTGTCTGTAGGCATCCAGCGGTAAGCCATTATGCTCGACATACGCGTTGGAACTCTCAAGTGCGGCCTTGTTTTCGGCTTTCCAGCGTTCAGCTTTTGCGCTGGCGACTGCGGCCCGAATGCCGTCTTCGGCTGCGCGGGATAGGTTGATCTTCAGATCCCGCGCCTCGGACAGCATATCGCCATCCAGTGATAGATTTGTCGGTTTGCGAGATGGAGCATTCATTTGACTACCCTCTGAACTGCGCCATTTTATCATCACACGATATGCGCTTCAAACATGCGCATATTGTGTGAAGCGCGGAAGCCCTCTGTTCAACGGCACGTGGCAATCAGGAAGTTATTGGCCTGAAAAGAGCATTGCGCTCTGTTTTCAGCTCCCCCTATTACTGTGCGACTTTTTGTTTGTGTTTGTTGAACTGTTGGTCGAAGAGGTTTTTGAAGGGGCCGTTTTTCTGCAT
>NZ_JBQFLY010000018.1:0-63740 GCF_056531545.1 Ruegeria sp. N10
AGTTGGCAATGCCATCTGATCTCATTCGCAATTAATGTGAGTTTGAGCCTCCGGATAAACGCAAACAATTCGAGCGAAAATTCACGATGATTGCAAGCCGAACTCAGGATAAGTGCAATCCGCTACAACTATAACAATCGTCGTTACCATGAGAGCTTGGAGAATCTGACACCCGCCGACGTCTATCACGGCCAAGGCGCAAAGATCCTAAAGATGAGAGAAGAGATCAAGAACCAGACAATCCGAAAACGCCGGTTACAGCACCAGGCCGTAGCCGCCTAAACTCAAACGAAACCGAACTAGAGCCTCCGTTGAAAAACCGCCTCAGCTCTCCGGAAGACTCTTACGACGGACAGGTTATTCATTCCAGGCGGCTATCTGGTTTTGTCGCATTTCATTAACCATCTGCCAAGCGGAATGCAGTTATGATAGTCGCTTGCGCAAAATTGACTTAAGCAGGCCGTGACGATCTCAATCAAAGGTGGCAGCCGATTATTCTTTCACTATGATAGTCCCCATCATATGCGGGTGAAACACACAGAAGTAGACATAAACCCCGGGCTTGCCGAATATCACGGTTGCCTTTTCGTTTCGCTCTAGCGACCCGGTGTCCCAATCTTGCATCTCTTGTTCTGTTGCGGTGTGAGGCGCGATGTCCAGATTGGTCCAGATCACCTCATCACCAACCGAAATCTCAAGTTCTTCAGGCGCGAACTTGAATTTGCGAATGGAAACCTGATGGCTGGTTGCCCCGGCGGACGCACCCCGTGCGCCAGCCAGGAGAGAAAGCGGTGCCGCACCCAGTACCGCACCAAGCTTTCTGCGTGACAGTGCAGCCATCAGCCGCAATTCAGCCCAGAAACCATCTGTTCGGCATGGCCTTCATGCTGTTTGAATGTGGTAAGAGCGTCCTGCAACAGGTTGGTGAGCGGTTCAACGGTGGTGTTGGGGATGAACTCGTCCTCAACCGTTTTGTTCACGATCTGATGATAGGCGAGCTCATTCTGCGCGTAGGCGCAATCAAAGGCTTTGCCGCGCAGCCCGCTCAGCTCATCGCGTTTTTCGGCCGAACCTTTAACCAGGGCCTGGCTAAGGGTGTTGTCCTGGGGCGTTACATTCAGTTGTTGGATCAACGCCCCAGCAGCTTGGTTCACGGCCGCATGATCACGGATCATTGTGTTTGCAAAATCCCGAACGTCGTTATTGTCGGACACAGCAAGAGCAAGATGCGCATAGCGGATGTCAATTTCACCGGCAGTATACGCTGTATGCGCGATTTCAAGGTCGTTCATCTTGTTCTCATCTGCAACAGCAGCATAGCCGAGGACGACAAGAGCAGCAGAAAGGAAAGCGGTTTTCATCTGGAATCTCCAAAGTTGATTGAAGCCCTGATATGCGTACAGTTTGCCTTGTCTTTGAATTACCTGCCGTCCAGAAGACATGCCCTATCGTTCGAACATGTAGACAGATATCGAACTCTTGGTAATATCAGCAACCATGCTTGATCTGCTAAGTGATATTCTGACCCGCCTGTCGCTCAAGGGGACACTGTATTTCCGCACCAGCCTTAGCGAACAGCCCTGGGGGATCCAGGTGCCGGCGTTTCAGAACGTGGCCCGGTTCCACTATGTACATCGCGGTGAGTGCGTGGTGCGCGTCGCAGGAGAAGATCGGGCGCTACGCCTTACCAAAGGCGATCTTGTCCTGGTTCCACACGGGGCGGCGCATACGTTGAATTGTCGTGTTTCGGGCCCGGAAGACGCCTTGCCGCTGGATGACGTGCTGGAAAGGTCCGGCTATGATGGTAAGGGTGTTCTGGTGTATGGCGGCAACGACCCCAACATGGAGAACCAGCTGATTTGTGGTCATTTTTCACTAGCCGAAGGATCAAGGCATCTGTTGCTTGACCGATTGCCGCCAAGCATTGTCATCCGGGATTATGGCGCCGAGGCCAGCGATTGGCTGGAAGCGACGTTGCGCGTGATAGGGTCCGAGGCAGGGTTCGGCCGTTTTGGAGGTGATTTGATTGCGCTGAAGATGTCAGAGGCGATTTTTGCGCAGGCTATCCGGTGCCATATCGAAGATACCGCCAGAACAGGGGGAAAACTCGCAGGTTTCGCCGATGTTCATCTTACCCGCGCATTGACGGCGTTCCACAATGACCCGACAGCGCAGTGGAGTGTCGATTCTTTGGCCAACAGGGCGGCATTGTCTCGGACAAGTTTCGCAATGCGGTTTTCCGAGAAGCTTGGGATCACACCGATGCAATATGTGACTGCATGGCGTATGCAGATTGCCCGCAGCGCGTTGGTAGAGAAAGGTGTCAGTGTTGCCGAGGCCGCGGATCTGAGTGGGTATTCCTCAGAAGCAGCGTTCAGCCGCGCGTTCAAGAAAGAGATCGGGCAACCACCTGCCAGATTTCGAACCTCTGCGTTACCGACTCAGGTCTGAACGATCTGCAATGTTGCCGGGTATATATTCATTTAAACGACAGTGCTCAAAAGTACCTGTTGCTGAGGAGAACACTTTTCCGTCGCAAAACAACGGAGAAGAAAGTTTCTGCTATTTGCCACCAAAGATATAACCGCCCTTATCGATTCTCCCGTCGCCATCGCCTTGATGGTGCCTTCTTCTTTCTCGGACTGGGCACTTTCAACTTCCTGACCCTCTATATCTCGCCGGCGTTCGGTCTTGCTGCGATGGTCCTGACCGTGTTCACCGAATACCGTCCGGGTTTGTTCTCGATTGCAGCCATACAAGCTTCACCATACAGTTGATTTGGTGATGGGGCTGGCCTTTCTCGCAATACCGGTCGTCCTTGGATTTTCGGAGCTGGATACGATGTATTACTGACTCAGCAGGGATGCGATTGCTACAGTGATCTCATTGCCCAAGCCGGAATTAACTGCCGAGGCCTCCCCGGTAGTCAAGAGCGCCGGTCAGCCTAGCTGCCCACAACGTTACCGATCAGAAAGGGACAACTCACCAAGGCCTGGCCTTAGATCCCATCTAATCGAGTTTTTTTGACCGATAGACAATCAAGCCTTATGCCGAAGCAGATGTCTGCCGCCTTCACCTTTAAGAAGGTTGATCGTATCGCGCATGATCTCGTCAATGATCTGTCCTGCAGGTTTCGAGGTTCTTATGATACCCACACCTTCGCCGACAATACCGGGAGCGATTGACGGATTTCCGGATTTCTGAGCATTGTTCCAAAGCCGTCTTTCGGCATCCAAGTCGGCGTCTAGCGCGGCTTCTCGACCATGCCATTTATTGACAAAATCATTTCGACGCACCCGGATTGAGTATCGGTCCGACCAAGAATAACCGCGAATGATGTCGGGAACCGAGGTTCGGACGGTTTCATCCCCTGATGCGCGCAAGATGTCGCTGAGAATCTGCGGATGGATCAGCGCCTCATCTGCAGCAACAAACCGAGTTCCGATCACAACGCCATCTGCGCCAAGCATCAGGGCCGCAGCCAGACCGCGACCATCGCCGATACCACCGGCGGCGCAAAGTACAGCCGAACTGTTCGATGCGTCAATTTTGTCAGCCACTTCGGGCACAAGCGCCATCGTGCCGCGCACCTCGCCGTGGCCACCAGCTTCGGCCCCCTGAGCCACGATGACATCGGCGCCAACCGCGATGGCGCGCCGCGCGTCCCGAAGCGTCTGGACTTGGCAGATAAGCGGAACGCCCGTCCGTTTGATCCTGTCGGCAAAGGGTGCAGGATCACCAAAGGACAGAAAGACCGCGGCTGGCCCGCGCTCCAGCACGTAATCGAGCAAAGAGGGCTGCTCTGCCAGCTTCCATGTGATCAGACCGCACCCGACCGGGGTGGTTCCGGCTGCATCGAACTGTTGCGCAATCCAGTGCAGATCGCCGTAGCCACCTCCAATCAGCCCAAGCCCGCCCGCCTGTGTCACAGCCGAGGCCAATGCCCCACCCGCAACAAACGCCATTGGCGCCTGAATGATCGGGAGGGACAGGCTCAGGCTTTCGGTCAGCCGGGTTTTCACGTGACCTTCTTTCGGTAGTCGACAACAGGAAGCCCGCCGATGCCCCAGTTGTCCAGATCGACCTCGTCGATCACGACGACAGTCGTTGCGGGATTTTTGCCCAACACCTCGTGCAACAGTTCACTCACCCCTGCGACAAGCCTTGCTTTCTCGCTTTGGCTTGGGCCGGTTCCGTCAGGACCGCCTTCGCGGGTCACTTTGATATTCACATATGGCATGGGTTTACTCCTTTCGTGGAACGTAAGCGAAGACCTTGGTGACAATCCGCCAGTCGTTGCCGTGGCGGACAAGGGAAAGGTAGTCCAGATAGTCGCGCCCCATCATGGACATACGAGCCGTGACATGGGCCAGCCTCGGGCTGCCGAAGGAAATCTGCAGTATCTCTTCATCACGCGGGTCACCGCGCTTGGCAGGTGGTTCGCGTTGATCCACACGGGCCATATAGGCCTCGAGATCCAGATACAGCTCGTCGCCGTCAGTGGCGCAGACATAGGCCAGCTTCGGGTGAAACACATTTCTCAGGGCGTTGCTGTCAGCGTGATGAAGGCCCTCGAAATAGGCCTCCATCAATCCGACCACAGCTTTGTGATCGGCTGGTGTCATTGGATAAGCCCTTCGGCGCGCATCGCCGTTTGTGTTGCAGGACGTGCTGCCACCCGCTCGACATAAGCTTTCAGTTTTGGCCAACCAGACAAATCGATATCCGTAAAGTTCGCCCAGTTCGAGACAACGAAGAGATATGCGTCTGCGACCGAAAACTTACCGTCCACAAGATATTCCCGCCCATCGGCCAGTATGTTTTCGACTTGATCGAATTTCGTTTTGACGATGCTGCGTGCCTTAGTTTTTTCGGCGTCGGTGGAATCGTTCTTGAACAGCGGGCTGAAAGATTTGTGCAAATCGGCCGACACGAAACTCAAGTATTCCTGAACCCATGTCCGGGCCATCGTTCCGTTTGAGGGTGCCAGACCAGAAGACGGGTTCTTATCAGCAAGATATTGAAGAATGGTGGATCCTTCCCTGACAATTTCACCATTGTCCAGCGCAAGCACTGGCACGTATCCTCTGGGGTTGATGGTATAGAAATCCTCGCCGGATTCAGTTCGGCCAGCAGCAGTATCAACGGCCTCGGCTTCAAAAGGAGCGCCGATTTCGGTCAGTGCGATGTGGCAGGCAAGCGAACAAGCGCCCGGTTTGTAGTAGAGTTTCATGATGTTCCTTTCTGGGGATCAATGTTGACACCAGTGACATGGCGAAGGTGATAACCGTTGACAACTAGGTTTCGCTTGGTTACCCCGAAAAATGAGTAACCGAGCAGAAACCTGGTAACGCCCCATGGTCCTGAAGATGCGGAAAAACCGAAGCCCGGCCCCACCCGAACCCTGTATGCTGACCGAATGCATGGCAGTGATTTCTGGCGCGTGGGCGCCAAATGTGATCTGGTCGCTGCGGGCTGGACCACGTCGCTTTAGCGAGTTGCGTTCGGATATTCCGCCGATTTCTGCCAAGGTACTTTCGGCCCGTTTGTCGGAACTGGCTGCGCGAGGTGTACTGGTCCGCCATGTCCGACGCACGTCGCCCCCCTCGACGGAATACAGCCTGACCGAGCTTGGGGCCGAATTGATCCCGGCCCTTGACGCGATTGTTCAGGTCGGCCACCGACTGAAGGCACGACAAAGTGGTCAACAGGAGGCAGATGAAGTGGTCCCGTCTTCTCGGACAGCTTTGCAGCAAATCTAGGGTCAAGGTTCATTGGTTTTCGTTGTGCCGCGTGCTTCACAGCTCCGAAAACGGAGCGGTGACATGAGTGATTTTCTAGCTGACCGACGCGCAAATGGCGCGTCTCGAGCCTTTCTTTCCGAAGTCTCACAAAATACCACGGGTTGACGACAAGCGAGTCTTGAGCGGGATAATATTGGTCAATCGTAGTAGCTGTGTTGGCGAAGCCCACCCACAGCCTACGGACCACACAAGACGCTCTACAGCCGCTGGAAATGCTAGAGCAAGAAAGGTATCTTCGCGCAGATGATGCCGGGTTTGGCCGTCGAGCACGCAGAAGAGCAGACCGTGATGATCGACGCCACCCACCTGAAGGCTCACTGATCGGCGTCTAGTTCGGGCGTCAGTGCGGCGGGCGTGGACGCCTGATTGGTCGAACCAAGGGCGGCATGAACACAAAGCTGCACGCCATCTGCATCAGCCGAGAACGCCCCCTAGATGTCAATCGGCATGGAACTTTGGCCCCCTAAGGGCATCCAAAATTGACCCCCTGTTGACGTGCGGTTAACTGGCGCGATGCGGTGTAGCCTCCACAAGACGAAGCCGTATCGGGCCCGCGTTTGCTCGGCTATTCTCGGGTTTTGAAGCACCAGCTCTCGTTGCCAGTTTCGACGATGTCGCAATGGCGGGTAAGGCAGTCGAGCAGCGCGGTAGTCATCTTGGCATCGCCGAAGACCAAGGGCCATTCGCCGAAGTCGAGGTTGGTCGTCACGATGATCGATGTGCGCTCGTAGAGGCGGCTGATGAGGTGGAACAATAGCTGACGACCGGTTTGTGCAAAGAGAAGATGGCCAAGCTCGTCGAGGATCAGGAAGTCGAGGCGGCACAGCAGATCCGCCGTGCGCCCCTGTCGACCAGCGCGGGCTTACGCATCGAGTTTATTCACCAGGTCCACAACGTTGAAGAAGCGCCCCCGTCTGCCGCGACGGATGCACGCCCGAGCGATGCTGGTGGCCAGGTGAGACTTACCGGTTCCCGTGCCGCCGATCAGCACGACATTGCGTTGCCGCGCCAGAAACTCCCCGGTCGCCAGATCACGGACCAGCGCCTCGTTGACCGGCGTGCCTTCGAAGCTGAACTCATCGACTTCTTTGGCCAGGGGCAGCTTGGCAATCGTCATCTAGTATTTGATTGTCCTTCCCCCTGCAACTCTCACGGGTGTTTCGTCTCCTGATAGGAGCGACGCTCCGTGCCGAGCTTGGCGTTTATGTCAGTTAAACCACATTGCACTGGTGCGTTATACGATTTTCCGGTGCGATCGCTGAAATAGCACGCCGTCAAAAAACGCCATGTTGTTGCAGAGTTAGGACGAAACTTACGTCAAAGCAAAGAACGTGGGTTTACCATTTTCAAACTTTCGACAAGCACGGAAAACCCCTTAACTTCATGCTTTCACAGCGTTGAAAAAGCTGCCGCCGCCAAGTTCTTAAACTGAATATTGTAGGTAAATGGAGTGCCGAGGAAGATCGTCATCAATTAAAGCTGCATAACGATGGCGGGCCTCAAGACCATCAACAAGATGTTGCAGAGCTTTGGCTGCGTGATCCGGATTGTGAAGCGGACGTATTTGAACAAAGTCGTCGAGTTGGACCACCGTGTCTTTAAGCGGCACTCTTGACCGGCGCCGGGATTCAAAGCCTTCTCTTCAGCAAAGGCAACTTTGGGGTACGGTCAAAATCGTGAACAGGATCTGCAAATATCAGTTCATGCCCGGGCTCAGCTCGCTTCGCCAATTCTCGAAAATGGCTCCTTAACCTACGGGTATGGCGCAATCTCCCAGGACGGCAAAAACTCGTAAAAGACCCCGGCTCAGTCGGGGTATTTTCTGCGACCCTCAAGAATTCGGATACAAGAGCAGGTGCGGATTCCTTGACTGAACTCGCGTAGGTAACGGCAATTCCGGGCAAACGGCCTCGGTGGCGAAGTCGAGTTACCCGAGATGCGTCCACGCATCCCGGCGTCGCAGTTTGCACCTATAGGAGTGGCAGGGCGTTACCGCGCCAAGTTAGGTCAGGTCGTCGACACGTGCGTCCGGTGCGTTCCGCTTGACCGACTCGATCCCGTTATCCCGCCCAGAAGCGCTGGTATAGCTCTCGCTGGTGCCGATGACCTGCCCGTTGCTGGCCTTCAAATTGAACATGTGACCGCCGGACTTGGTTTCCTTGCGTTCATACCGCTCGTCATCCGGTGCGTTCTTCTTGACTGACTCGATCCCGTTCGTGGCACTTGCCTTTTGAACATATCCTTCACTGGCCAGAATGATTTCACCATTCCCGGCTTTCAGACGAAACCGAAATTCCCCGGCCTTGTCTTTGTATATTTCGAACTTCCCGGCCATTTGACGCCTACTCCTCTGTTCTGCATTCGATTTTTCGAATACAGTCCTATAATTACACAATCGCCTCAAGAAAAAAGATGAGGCGTGTTATCTGCTCAGATCAAGCCCCCCTCCCCTTCTCCTTAGCCTTGCTTCCTAAGATTTTTCAGCTGTTACCGTAGTAAAGCTGGCACCCGAAGGTGCCGGTGGTCATTTGGTCAAAACTGATGTCGTGGGACGCATTTAGTTGCCTCAGAATCGCGAACAAAGTCCGTTCCGCAGCACTTTGGATAAGCAACTTCTGTTCAATCCGCTAAGCCAAGGGTCTTAGCATATTTTGTAAACGAACTGTATTTGATACCTATATATAGTGTAATTTACGCCTGAAATATGAACAGCTGCAAACTCTGTTTTGAAGCTTGTACTGTGTTTCAAGGGTTGCGTTCTGATGGTCAGCGGTGAAAGCGCGACGCCTCCGCGCCACCTCTAGTTTCCGACTGGATGGCCGTAAATTCTATAAAACTCCTTTTGCAAATTTTCGATATCTTGGGAAATCTCGAACTCGACTAAAGAACAAGTCTTAACATGTCGGTTGCTTTGTTCGCTTCAGTGCCCGTGACGTCCGGTTCAGCTTGGACAGGCGATGTATCCGACGATGCCAACAAGCCCCCTTCCCCAGCGCGCCAAGAAAAGGCGCCGGAACCTTTCCGACGCCTTTTCCTGCTTTGCTGGCCCATGATCTTACCCGTGGGTAAGGTCGTCTTCTTCGGGAAGCGCATCGATCAGCGCGGCAATCGCCGCTTCCAGCTTGCTTCGATCAACGCGTGTGAAATCCAGATCATACCGGATCTCGATCCGTCCACTTGAGGCAGCGCATTTTGCGATCCCAGCCCTACCCGAGACCTGAAATGTCGTTTTCGCACGGCGCGGTTTACCTGCGCTGACTGCATCCGACTTGCTTGAAGACGTGGCTTCTGGCTCAGCCAGAAATGACCTGAGAATTGCAACCTCGCGCGTACCATCCCGATCAGGCTCGCTCTTCAGTGCCTCGCTCACTTGGCGAACCAGACCCGGCGTCGCGTCGAACTTGCGCTTTAGCTCTACGCCCACGTTTCGCGGAATGTCGTTCGGGTGGATCAGAACTTTGTCCAGCATCAGCAACAAACTGGCGAAAGACCGGATATAGCTACGCTTAGTATAGCTGGCAGACTTAAACAGCGTGGAAACCGCTTTGTCGACATCCGGACAGTCATTCGCTGGGTCTTCGGAATATGCACGGGCGAGGGCGCCCATTTCCGCAAATGAGATATCCTTTCGGATCAGGTTCTCGTCAACCATGCGCCGGTAACTGTTGTCCAGATCACCCGCGTCAGAAATCCCCGCTGGAATTTTGGCGTAGGTTTCGTCCCCGGTCTCATCGTACAAAGCACGATAGGCGGACAAACGGCGCATGCCTTGGATCAATTCATACAGCCCGTCCGATCTGCGTTCCAGACGGATCGGGTTGGACAAGCCGATGTCCCGGATCGAATCTTTGAGTTCATCCAGTTCCGGATCAGGACCTGGTTTGCGATCTCGCGTCAGTTTTTCTGTGACAACGTCATTCAGCAACACCCGTTCTGTCACCAAACCTTCGGCTCTCAGCCGAACCAGTTCATGTGCAAGACGGTCGTTTTCGGCGCGGATGGATTGTTCCGTCGATTGCTGATCACGTAAAGCGTCGGCATTTTCCGAAATTGCCGCGGCCATTGGACCGCGTCGTTTTTCAAAAACTTTGTCCGGTACTTTACCAACAGGAATGTCATCCATAGTAGGTAGGTCAATATCGAACATTCTCCGCTTGCGGCTCATGCGTCATCCTCCACCTTGTCCCAGGCCGATAACATTACGCCCCGGAATTCCTCATACACATTGTCAAAAGTCGAGCGGGCACGCCGCCAGGTTTCGCGGGTCATCTCGCGGTAGTCCATTTCGTAAACCGAACTCAGAAAACGTCCCGACTGCTCCACCGCGCGGGTCATTTCTACCGGGTGCTGAGCGACATGTTCGCCAAAGACCTTCTTAAAGGCATCAAACATCGCCAGATGGAGCGCATTGCCCGGTTCATACCGCGTCAACAGGAACCGCAACTCACAGAAGGTTTTGGGCAATCCAATCTTACCCGTGGGTAAGGTCTTGTCGAACCCATAGGCCAGATCTTCCAACGCTTCTGCCAACTGGCCGATGAACGATGTGGTCGAGTCATACTCCCAATATCCGGGCCCAGAAGGGATATAAAGCATGTCAGCGGCAAAGACCGCATTCATAGACTGGTATCCGATTGCGGGCGGACAATCGAACAGAATGAGGTCATAAGCATCATCCGGAATCTGATCCAGATACCGGGAAACCGACGCAAAGAAGGACCATTCGGGATTCAGGTGCCGGTACTGGGCCGACGCAAATTCAACAAAGGCTGCGTTCGCACAGGAAGGTATCGCATCGATCGTCGACCAAGAGGTCTTCTTGATGAAATCACCAATTCGCAGATCACCAAGGCCCATGTCCGTTATCGCGGGCGGCAACTCCCGGCGGGGCAGGGTGGTTCCCGATTCCGCAGCGGCGGGGCGGTTATTCATGCGCTCTGTCTCACGAATGAGGTCGCGCGCCATGATCCCCCAAACCGTGTAGTCTTCGGCCACATCCGTCAGGCCCATCGAATGGCTCAATGTTGCCTGAGGGTCGAAATCCACCACGAGGACCCTATACCCGTCCAGGGCGGCCGCATGGGCGAGGTGCAGCGCCACGGTCGACTTTCCCGCGCCTCCCTTGAAGTTTGCGACAGCCGCACGAATGGCGCGCTTGCCTTCAGGGCGAGGGGGCATCAGGGACTTGCGATTAATCTTGAGCCGTCGCCGCAGCTCATTCACTTCTTCCAGGCTGAACCAGCGCTGACGCCCGTCGGGCTCAACTTCTCCGCCAGGCAGGGAAGGATCGGCTGCAAGCTTTCCGCGAAAGGTCGACTGGTTAACCCGGAAGATCAGTTCGGACACCTCCCAACTGGAAAACCGGCGGAGCGTTTTCTCCATCTCAGGGCTAAAGGTCTGCTGGCGAATCCAGCCCTGCAATTTGAGGGACTGATTGCGCAATGCGTTCAGGTCTTCGTGCGTGTACATGCCTCAGGTCTCGTAGTTTGGAACGTAAATTTCTGCTCGCTTCCTATTTACGCCTGATTTGCACTTTACGCAAAAGAAATTATGATGAGGGTGCGCTCTTACCCGTGGGTAAGAAAACAAGGCCTTAAACCCTACGAAGCGATTCGGCGGACCCTGTGAATACCAAAAGGCCCGGAAGGCCCCCGGCGACCAGTATATAGGGGGGCATTCCGGCAAGAAATGCTACATATTGGGGGACATAAAGGGCCGATAGGGGGACACCCAGAATGGCCCCCATCACCAATACTTCACCAAATTTCTTTTAGTTTTTTGAGATTGATCCGCACAAGATCAGGCGAAGTTCCAGTCTCTTCTTGACAGAATCGAAGCTTTGGACGCTAATTATCCCAAGATGGTGAAAAGCGTTGGCAAACGGCGCGAGATTGGCGGGACACACCCGCCTGAGGCAGACAGAGCGGTGAGAACGGGTATGCAGCTTGCGAAACCGGTCGGGCGAAATGCGCCGGCTTTAAAATATGATATACTGTCCGCACTGACCGTTCATGCGCTGTCAGGCGACAAGCACCGGCAACGAAGTATTCTGCGTATCATTGCGTTGATTACGACCCGATATAACTGGCGTAACAACGAATTATCCATTGGGCGGGAAGAAATTGCGCGCCTGTGGACAGTGAACGAAAGAACAGTAAAGCGCGAAATGTCCAGATTTCGCGCATTAGGTTGGATAACGGTAAAACGGCCTGCTGCGCGGGGTCGTGTTGCTGTGTACGAGATTGACCTGAAACAAATCCTGATAGACACCGAAGAGGTTTGGCCTGTTATCGGAACAGACTTTCAAGCCCGGATGACCGACGTGCCAGAACCTGAAACGAATGTTATTCCTTTCGCGACCAAACCAAATGCCCCGGAAAGCACCGAAGGGGATGTGTGGTCTCAGGTTCAGGCGATTCTTCACGGGCGCGATCCAGAACTATGGGCCAGCTGGTTTCAACATCTGTCCGAAGCAGAAAGGGCAGGGGGGCGCGTTGTTCTTGTCGCGCCGTCACGCTTCATGGCCGACTATATTTCGCAAAAGTGGACAGCGCGACTGTTGGCTGCCTACAGCCGCGTCGATCCGGGCATCAGGACGGTTCGCGTGGACGCTGCCGAATAACTGACTTTTGCTGTGTATCCTGCGGGATCTCCTCGTTCAGTTGACCAGGGAAACAGATACGAACACCCAATCGAAGCCGATCTGCCGGTATCGAACGACCTGGCCCGAGTAAAGAACGCATCATGGTTTCCGAGAGTTTTCTTCCCTTTCATGTCGAACAATTCTTGTCTGAAATGGAACATGGTGTGGTTTTCAACTTCTCGGAAAGTGGCGTGCACCCGATGTCGTTGAAGGGGTTGGTGGATCTGGCGGAAATCGATCTGGATCAACTGCTGGCGACCATGATCGACTATCCGCAAGTCAACGGAAAGCAATCCCTGCGCGAAACCATTGCCGGGTTTTATCCGAGCGCGTCGCCCGATGGTGTCATGGTTACGGTCGGAGCAACTGAGGCCAATACTCTGGTGGCAAATACCTTGCTGACCGCCGGGGACAACGTTGTGTGTTTTCGTCCGACATATGAACAGATTTCGGGGAATGTCGCCAATCGTGGGCACGAGGTGCGTTGGGTCAATCTGCTTGAGGCGAACGGATGGGGCATCGACGCTGAAGCACTGGACCGCGCTGTCGATGACAAAACGCGTATCATTCATGTGGTCAATCCCAACAACCCGACGGGCCGAGTGTTGAGCGACACCGATCGAGCGCACATCATAGCGGCCGCCAATCGTGTCAGTGCCTGGATTGTCGTCGATGAGGTCTACGCCGGAACTGAGCGGGAAGGGGACATTGAAACACCGTCATTCTGGGGCAGCACAGATCGGGTGCTGGTGGTGAACTCCATGTCAAAGGCCTATGGCTTGCCGGGCTTGCGGCTGGGTTGGCTGGTTGGTCCAGAAGACATCATTCAAAAGTGCTGGCGGCGGCATGAATATGCTTCGATTGCGGCGTCGATTCTGTCAATGGAACTGGCGGACAAGGCACTTGCTGAACCGGCACGGTCCAAGCTGAAAGACCGTGCGCGGCGTCTGATCCGCACCGGGTTCGATGTGCTGACACAGGAATTGGCGCGACACCAAGGTGTGTTTTCTGTTGTACCGCCTCAGGCCTCAGCCATGTCTTTTGTCCGGTTCAACCTTTCCATCGCGTCGGAAGAGCTGAGTTTGCGCCTGTTGCGCGAGAAAGATGTGCTTGTCATTCCCGGCTCACGGTTAGGGGTCGAAAGCCATTTTCGGTTCAGCTCCGCACTGCCGGAAGACCACTTGCGAGAGGGGCTTGCAAAGCTCAACGTTCTGACCGGTGATATTCTAAACCACGCGTGACGGGTAACGGATTGCAGGATTGTTAAAACGTCGCCACTGATTCGCGCCGTTTTGGTTTGTCGGAGACCGGGATGCGGTTGCCATTCGGGCACGAGGGATCGTTCGGAACCCGCGTGGCTTCACGAAAATGTCACGAAAACCGGGCCGATCCTCAGAAAATTGCCAGCGACAGGTCGTTGGGGATATTTCTGCTTATGGTTGCTTGAAATTTCATCAAGGCTTTATCCCAGAGCCAAAAGATGTCACGGTTTGCGGCAGCGAAAGACAACTTTCGCAACTTCTTTACCGACAGAAACCAAGAAAGCTGCGACGCAGTGTTCCTTGCGAATTGGCAAAATCAAAATCGAAATGAACGAAGTCTCAGCGGGCGTCGGTCTAATCCGGCTGCTGCGTGCGACCCCGATCAAGTGGGGCCGCGCAGCGACGAACTTATGGGAGAGAAATCATGAACAGATACATTCGGAACTCAGTGGCGGGGCTTTTGTCGTCGACCATGATCACAGGTGCCGCGTTTGCCGCTGGCACGCATCCTGAAACCGGCGAAGCGCTGGCGGACGATCAGACCTTTACCTACCGCATTCTGGACGAGCACAGCTCGGTCGATCCGCAGGTTGTCGAAGACGTTTCCGGTGCTGAAATTGTACGTGACCTGTTTGAAGGGCTGATGAACCAGGATGAGGATGGCAATCTGGTTCCGGGCGTTGCAACAGGTTACACCGTCGATGACAGCAAGAAGGTTTACACCTTCACACTGCGCGACAATGCGAAATGGTCGAATGGCGACCCGGTAACCGCCGGAGATTTCGTTTTTGCTTGGAAACGCGCAGTTGATCCGGCACTGTCCTCTCCTTACGCGTGGTTCATGGAGCTGATGTCGATCGAAAACGCTTCGGCAATCATCGCAGGCGAAAAGCCGATTGATGATCTGGGCGTCAAAGCCATCGATGACACAACCCTGGAAGTCACGTTGAGCGCGCCGCTGCCGTATTTCCCGCAGATGACGACGCATTCGACAACCTTCCCGGCACCTCAGAAGGTGATCGCGGAATTTGGTGATGAATGGACCAAACCGGGAAACATCGTGTCGAATGGCGCGTATGTTCTGACCGAGCACTTGCCGCAGGAACGTTCGGTCCGTGAGCGCAACGAGATGTACTGGGACAATGACAACACCATCATCGACAAGGTTGTGGCACTGGTCATCAATGATGAAAACGTAGCCCTGACCCGCTATCTGGCCGGTGAACTGGACCGGACCGAAGTTCCTGCCGGTCAATTCCCGCGTCTGCAAGAAGAGCATCCGGGCGAGGCCATCAGCTTCCCGCGCCTGTGCAACTATTACTACACGTTTAACGTGTCTGACAGCGGCCCTGAAGAATTCAAGAACCCCAAAATTCGTCAGGCTCTGTCGCTAGCCGTTGACCGGGACATCATCACCAAGAACATCAAGGCCGGTGGCGAGCCGCCCGCGTATACATTTGTGCCAGAAGCAACCGCAGGCTTTACGGTTCCGGTCGTTGAAATGGCGTCAATGAGCCAGGCCGAGCGCGATGAGCTGGCCAAGGAACTGTTGGCCGAGGCCGGCTTTGGTGCGGATAACCCTTTGACCTTCTCGATGGTCTACAACACTTCGGAAGCCCACAAGAAAGTTGCTGTCGCGCTGAGTCAGATGTGGAAGCAAAAACTGGGCGCCAATGTTGAACTGGCCAACATGGAATGGAAAGTCTTCCTGGAAGAGCGGGGCAACCAGAACTTTGATCTGGCCCGCGGCGCGTGGTGTGGCGACTATAACGAAGCCTCAACCTTCCTTGACCTGTTGCAGTCGGATTCGGGCTACAACGACGGCAAGTATAACAATGCCCGTGTGGACGAGTTGTTGGCCGAAGCCAAAACTTCGGACGATCCGGCACCGCTGTACACCGAGGTCGAGCGTATTATCGCTCAGGAAACCCCCGTTATCCCGATCTATCACTATGCTGGTGTCTACATGATGGACAGCGATGTCGGAAACTGGCCGGTCAAAAACGTAGAGCAAAACTGGTATTCCAAGAACCTCTACAAAATCGCCGAGTAATCATCTTCTGACCATGACCTGCCCCGAAGTTTTCTTCGGGGCAGCGCCATCTATTGGGGGCATTGAATGCTTGCCTATGTCATTCGGCGGGTGCTGACCGCCATACCGACGATCCTGCTGCTGATCGTCGCCTGTTTCTTTTTGATGCACTATGCGCCCGGTGGGCCCTTTACCTCGGAACGGACATTGCCGCCGCAGGTTCTGGCCAATATCGAGGCGCGGTATGGTCTGGACCAGCCGTTGTGGAAGCAACTCTGGGACTATCTGTACAATATCGTTGTGCATTTCGATTTTGGACCGTCCTTCAAGTTCAAGGACCGCGATGTGAACGACATCATCGCGCAGGGCTTTCCGATCTCGCTGACCTATGGGTCGCTGTCCTTTCTGGTCGCTACTGTGGTTGGCATCGGGCTGGGGATTGCCGCCGCGATCCGGCACAACAGCTGGATCGACTACTTTGCGGTTGGGCTGGGGATTGCAGCGCAGGCGCTGCCCAACTTCATCATGGGTCCGATCCTGATCCTGACCTTCACCCTGTGGCTGGGATGGTTGCCCGGCGGTGGGTGGAATGGTGGTCAATGGCCCTATCTGATCATGCCGGTTATCGCCCTTGCGACATCTTACATGGGATCGATTGCACGGATCACCCGGTCTTCAATGCTGGAGGTTCTGAATTCGAACTTTATCAGAACCGCCCGTGCCAAGGGCCTGCCGACAAGAACCGTGATCTGGCGCCATGCGATGAAGCCGACCTTGCTGCCGGTCGTATCTTATCTGGGGCCGGTGTTTGTTTATGTGCTGACCGGATCCGTCTTTGTTGACATCTACTTCTCGACCGGTGGTCTGGGGCAGGCTTATGTCGGCTCGGCCTTGTCACGCGACTATGCTGTGCTGCTTGGGGTTACGATCCTCTATGGCGTTCTGACCGTTCTGGTAAACCTGCTGACCGATCTGGCCTATGCCTGGTTCGATCCGAAGATCCGCTACTGAGGGGCTGGATATGCTAGGAAAATCACAAAAAGCCGCGCATCTGGCCGAAGAAATCACCGATTATACAGCCGTTCAGGGGCGTTCGCTCTGGCAGGACGCGCGCATGCGCTTTGTAAGAAACAAAGCGGCAATGGCCAGTGTGTTCATTTTGCTGCTTATCGTGTTGTTCACAATCCTTGGCCCGTATTTTGCGGTCTGGAGCAATGAAGAGATCGACTGGAATGTCATGGGCGATGTCCGGGGCATGGGAATGCCGTCGATGGAAACGGGTCACTATTTCGGTGTCGATGATCTGGGGCGCGATCTGTACAGCCGCGTCATTCAGGCTACCACGACGTCCCTGCTTGTGGGGTTGATCGGGGCGGCGACCGCTCTGATCGTTGGTACGTGTTATGGCATTACTGCCGGTTACTTTGGGGGTCGGACGGATGGCGCCATGATGCGTTTTGTCGACATCCTTCTGGCTATCCCGACAACTCTGATCATCATTCTTCTGCTGGTTGTTGCCGGGCGATCCTTCTTCACACTTTTCATCGCATTGGGCGCGGTTGGTTGGCTGACCATGTCACGTATCGTGCGCGGGCAGACGCTTGCCCTGAAGAACCGCGAATTCATCGAGGCCGCCCGAGCGGCGGGCGTCAGTGAATTTACGATCATGTATCGTCATATTTTGCCCAATCTGCTGGGTGTTGTGATCGTCTATGCCTCGCTTCTGGTGCCCGAGATGATCCTGACCGAAAGTTTCATCTCATTTCTGGGCCTGGGGATTTCAGAACCTTACACGTCGCTGGGGAGGCTGATCGCAGAAGGGGCGGGAACCATGGGCTATGGAACGCTGTGGCAATTGATGTTCCCGCTGACATTCTATGTCGCCATTATCATCACGATGTTCTTCATCGGCGATGGTTTGCGTGACGCTTTGGACCCGAAGGACCGCTGATATGAGTCTGTTTTCCGTAAAGAACCTGAGCGTCCGGTTTGACACCCCCGATGGTGTCGTTGAGGCGGTCAAAGACATCAGTTTTGATATCAATCCGGGCGAATGCCTTGGTATCGTCGGTGAAAGTGGATCCGGCAAAAGCCAGACCTTCATGGCGGCAATGGGTTTGCTGCCCCCTGCCGGACATGCCAGCGGGTCAGCCAAGCTGAACGGTCAGGAGATTTTGAACCTGCCAGTGAACAAGCTGAACCAGATTCGCGGCGACGATGTCGGCATGATCTTTCAGGATCCTCTGACTGCATTAACGCCACATCTGAAGATTGGGCAACAGATGCGTGAAGTGCTGCAGGTCCACGAGGGCCTGAAGGGGTCAGCCGCGCGCGCGCGCTGTCTGGAGTGGTTGGACAGGGTGCGCATTCCCGAAGCGGGCCGCCGTCTGGACCAGTTCCCGCACGAATTATCCGGTGGAATGCGACAGCGTGTGATGATTGCGATGTCGATGCTGTGCAGTCCCAAACTGCTTATTGCGGACGAGCCGACGACGGCGCTGGATGTCACTGTTCAGGCAGACATCCTTGATCTGATGGTTCATCTGCAGAAGGATGAGGGAACCGCGATTGCACTGATCACGCATGACATGGGCGTTGTTGCGCGCATGTGCGACCGGGTTCAGGTCATGCGGATGGGCGAATTCGTCGAAGCCGGCGAAACACGCGCGCTGTTCCGAAATCCGCAACACGAATACACGCGGGCCTTGCTGGAGGCGATGCCCCGGATTGATGCCGGCGACGCGCCGCGCGCTTTGGAAAAGGTCGAAGAACCCCTTCTCAAGGTCGATGACGTCAAAGTTCATTTCCCCATTCATGTCTCTGGCGGGTTGTTCGGGCGCAAGGTTCCGCTGAAGGCTGTCGATGGTGTCAGTTTTGATATTCGCAAGGGCGAAACTCTGGGTGTCGTGGGCGAATCCGGTTGCGGAAAATCGACACTGGCGCGCGCGGTTTTGCAACTGATCGAACCCAGCGCGGGCGGCGTCAGCTGGTTGGGCCATCCGATCGTCGGCTTGAAGCGGTCCGAGCTGAACAAGTACCGCAAGGACCTGCAGATCGTGTTCCAAGACCCTTTGGCCAGTCTTGATCCACGCATGACGATTTCAGCGTCGATTGCTGAGCCGCTGAAAACCTACCGCCCCGATCTTACGGACCGGGAACGCAAGCAGATGGTCGCCGCGATGATGGAGCGGGTCGGGCTGCAGGCCAACATGATCAACCGTTACCCGCACGAGCTGTCCGGAGGTCAGAACCAGCGCGTCGGCATTGCACGGGCGATGATCAACAAGCCCAGGCTGATTATCTGTGACGAAGCGGTTTCAGCGCTCGACGTTTCCATTCAGGCACAGATTGTCGAGCTGCTAAAGGAACTTCAGCAGGAATTTGGCCTGTCGATGATATTCATCAGCCATGACTTGTCGGTTGTGCGTGCGGTATCGAACCGGATCATGGTTCTGTATCTTGGTCGGATTGTGGAAATGGGTGACGGTGAGGTGATCTGCTCGGAACCGATCCACCCTTATACTCAATCGCTGATTTCGGCCGTGCCAATACCGGACCCGGATGTAGAGCGGACGCGGCAGCGCCTCAAACTGCCGGGTGAGCTGCCATCGCCGCTTGATCCCAAAGCTGCATTACGTTTTTTGCCCAGTCGGCTGGTCAACGGTCGCAGTGATTATGTTCCAAAGCTGCAAGAAGTCGCTCCAGACCATTTTGTAGCGGAACATGACACACTGGATTCCATCATGGCCAATGGCTGATCGAAAGGTCTGCTGCAGGTTTTCGGTGCTTGAAGCATGCGCCGAAAACCTGCGCAGGGACTGTACGAAGAAACCGTAGCGTGTGGTGGGGCTTAACGCTCGGGAATGAAAGACAATCCTGACACAAGCTGTCGCAGGCCAAGAGCTGCTCCGGCAAAGATCGCCGCAAAGGTTATGGGTGCGCTATAGGCCAGCAGAGAAAAAGCGGAGATGCCTTGTCCGACACTGCATCCAACCGCAATTATTGCTCCGGGCCCCATTATCGCCGCCCCCAGCATCTGCCGCTTAAGCTCACGTGGATCTTCGCAGGCTTCCCAGCGGAAATGACCTTTTGACCATGACCCGAGGAAAGCACCAATCAGAACCCCTGAAACTGAACCGACCGCAAACGAGAGCGTGGTGCCTGAGGCGGTCATGAGATAGAACACGGTATCACCCAAAGGCGCGGCAAACGTGTGTGTCTGCAAGGTCTCACCGTCAAACCCGTGTGTGGCTACCCAATTGGTGCCAAGCCAGCCTGAAACGACTGCCAATCCGACCGCCGCACCCCAAAAAACCTGCGCAGGTGATTTACGAAAACGATCATTTGTCAGGGCAAACACTACTATGGCAGAGCCGACAAGCGTTCCTGTAACCCATGCAGGTATCGACGTCAGCCGTTCGGCAAGGAAGCTGACGCTTTGTGGATTACCGAGATCCATGGCTTCGGGAAAAAGCCAGATCCTGACATAGGCCAGAGGGCCGGACATGACCACATATGCGGAAAGGCCCACGATCAGGACAATGACGAATGACCGAAGGTCACCGCCGCCAAGGCGCGCGAGCGCGCCATAGCCACAGTTTCCGCTGATGGCCATGCCATATCCGAACATCAATCCGCCAATGACCGATCCGATCGGATTCCACGTCTGCGCAATATAGGTCGTGCTGAGTGGATCAATCCACCCTAACGCCATGCCCAAATGGCTGCCGACGATCGCAACACCAATCGCGACGGCCCACATACGCAGGCGCCGGTCGTCATTTGCATAAAGATAATCTTCAATCGCACCCAAGGTGCAGAACCGCCCAATGCGCGCGGCAAGCCCAAGTACAATGCCGCCGACCAGACCGACCAGCGCAACTGAATTGGCGTCTCCCAGAAGTTCGAACATGGCCAGTCTCCTCCCAAAGCTGGCGGTGTTTCTCTCGGGCTTCTACTTGTCCCGACAGAAAAGATTGTAGACGACTTCCAGAATCTGAGTCGACCGGTCGTCCGCCAATCTGTAGTAGATCGTTTTGCCTTCGCGTCGTGTCTTGACCAGCCCTTCAAAGCGCAGGCGGGACAACTGCTGGGAAACGGCAGCTTGTCTGGCCGACAGCATTTCCTCCATCTGCGTGACGGATTTCTCGCCAGATGACAAATAACACAGAATCATCAGCCGCCCCTCATGGCTGATCGCCTTGAGGAAATTGGACGCCGTCTGGGCGTTATCCATCATCCTGTCCAAGTCCTCGTCGCACATGTCCTTGGTGAACACGGGCAGTTTCGACTGTTTGTCCAACAAGATCCTCTCGCTTTCGTGGCTTCACGTATTCAAAACAGTATATGTAAATCCTGAGGATTTAACCAGAGCTCTCGATCATTACTCCGGCGTCACGTAGTAAAACACCCAATAGCCCCCAGAAAAAGTCTTCGCCAGGATAACCCTCGATCCGGCCGATTTCTTGACCGTCCTCCAGCAAAACAAAGGTCGGCGTATAGAAAAGAGGCCGATCCAGGGTAATCCCTTCGGGCGTGGTTGCGTGGATGTCCGTTCGTTGCAATGGGGCAGCTTTTCCTTCCGCTGTCAGCGGGTAGATCTCGGAAATTTCGGCGTCCCAGCGGGCGCACCACATGCACCCGTCTTCTTCCGCCATCAGCAACACCATTTCGGCCCGCGACGCAGCAGGCCAGATCAACAATGTGATGACGAACAATGTTTGAATTGCGTGACGCATCAAAAGCTCCGATTGACCGAGGTAGTATATTTTTATTATTTTGAATGTATGAATAATAGCCTGTCAGGACGGATTTGACCATGCTCGACATCACGTTTGCAGGGGCTCTGATCGCGGGGCTTTTGTCTTTCCTGTCCCCCTGCATTCTGCCCATAGTCCCGTTCTACCTCAGCTATCTGGCGGGCGTCGGGATGGAGCAGATTTCGGCCGGTTCGACGATCACCCCGGATGTTCGCCGCCGGGCGACCCTGTCAGCGATAGCTTTTGCCGCTGGGATCATAACGGTCTTCATGGCGCTTGGGGCCACGGCGTCGATCTTCGGTCAGATGGTACGCGCGTATTTCGACATTCTGCGATGGATCGCTGCGCTCATCATCATCGCGATGGGCCTGCATTTTCTGGGTCTTTTCCGTATCGGCTTCCTGTATCGGCAGTTTCGTGCAGACATCGGTGAGACGAGAAATGTAAGCGTGATCGGGGCATATGTTCTGGGGCTGGCTTTTGCCTTTGGCTGGACGCCTTGCGTCGGGCCGGTTTTGGCGGCGATCCTGTTCACGGCGGCTGGAACCGAGACCGCTTGGCGCGGTGCCGTGCTTTTGTTCGTCTATGGGGTTGGCATGACAGCGCCGTTTGTTCTGGCAGCCTTTCTGGTTCGGCCCTTCATGCAATGGATGGCACGTTTCCGGAAACATCTGGGAATGATTGAAAAGGCGATGGGTGTCTTGCTGATTCTTTTTGGCATCCTGATCGCGACCAATTCCATAAATCTAATCGCACAATGGATGCTGGATCACATGCCTTGGCTGGCGGCCATTGGCTAATTCGGGAGAACACCATGAAACGGATAGTATTGTTCTTGATTGCAGGGCTGTTTGCTGGGGCGGTTTACGCAGCTGAACTGGGGGATGACGGTCTGCATAAAACGCCGTGGATGCGAGACACGTTCAAAGACCTTCGTGAAGACCTTGAAGAAGCGAGGGGGGAAGGCAAGCGGCTGGTTCTGTTCATTGAACAACAGGGCTGCATCTACTGCAAAAAGATGCATGAAGAGGTTTTCCCGCAACCCGACCTGTCTGCGTATATCGAAGAAAACTTCTTTGTCGTTCAGCTGGACCTACACGGAAGTACGATGGCCACCGATTTTGACGGAGAAGAAGCCGAGCAAAGATCACTGATGCGCAAATGGGGGATTCTGTTCACCCCTACATTGGTTTTCTTGCCGGAGGACGTGTCAGAGGATGCCACAGCAATCGAAGCGGCCGTTGCGGTCATGCCCGGGGCGTTCTCGAAGGGAACGACCCTCGATCTTTTTACCTGGGTCAATGAAAAACGGTACGAGCTTGATAACGGGGAAGATTTTCAACGGTATCACGCGCGCCGCATTCAAGAGAGAAACAATGTTTCGCAAGATTGACGTGTTGCAATATAAATAAAAAAATTCATTAAGATGAATTTAATGTTGCGATGAACCCTGCCCGTCGACTACGGTACACAGAGGCTTTGGGTCGCAAAGCGCCATCGGCGCGGTAGCAAATGGGAGGGATCATGAAGCTGAGACACTTGACTTTGGCCTGTATCATAACAGGCAGTGCCGCCATCGCGGCAGAAACAGGACCAAAAGAGGTACAGTTCGACGATTATGGCGCGGTGGAGGCTTCATTGACCGGCGTCGCTGGCGATGCGGCAAACGGTGCGGTCATCGTGGGCGAGAAATCCAAGGGCAACTGTGTGGCCTGTCATCAGGTCACGGCTTTGGCGGATATTCCGTTCCATGGCGAAGTCGGTCCGCTGCTGGATGGGGCCGGGGACCGGTGGTCCGAGGCGGAGCTTCGAGGACTGGTCGCAAATGCCAAGATGACGTTTGACGGAACGGTCATGCCGGCCTTCTACAAGGATGACGGCTATATCCGCCCGGGCGACGCCTATACGGGCAAAGCCCCATCAGGGCCTTTGACGTCAATCCTGACTGCACAGGAAATTGAGGACGTCGTCGCGTTCCTCGCAACCCTAAAAGAACAATAATCACGCTTTCAGGCGTGAATTCGTGAGGATCCAAAGGAGATTGAAAATGGAATTTTCTCGTCGCGAGACTCTGGCTCTTGGTCTGGGCGCTGCGGTCCTGACCCTGATGCCGTTCCGCGCAAATGCGGCTGCGGAAGACGCGATAGCCGCGTTTACTGGCGGTGCAGACATGGCCGACGGCGGTGTGACACTGACGGCGCCGGAAATTGCCGAGAACGGAAACACCGTTCCGATCGAAGTCAGCGCGCCGGGTGCGGCTGCGATCCTGATCGTAGCGGCCGGAAACCCCGAGCCCGGCGTTGCCACGTTCAACTTTGGCCCGCTGGCTGCTGCACAGGCGGCTTCGACCCGTATTCGACTTGCCGGAACGCAGGATGTCATTGCTGTGGCCAAAATGGCTGATGGCAGCTTTGCCAAGGCCTCGGCAACCGTAAAAGTGACAATTGGCGGCTGCGGCGGCTGATCGCCGCGCGCCCTGAAGAACAGGAGAACAACCAATGGCATCCGGTGTAAAACCCCGCGTCAAGGTTCCAAAAACAGCCGCTGCTGGCGAAGCAGTCACGATCAAAACGCTGATTAGCCACAATATGGAAAGCGGTCAGCGAAAGGACAAGGAAGGCAACGTTATCCCGCGGTCGATCATCAACCGATTCACCTGCGAGTTTAACGGCCAGCTCGTGATAGACGTGGCCATGGAACCAGCGATTTCGACAAACCCGTACTTTCAATTCGATGCAACCGTGCCCGAAGCCGGGGAATTCGTCTTCACGTGGTATGACGATGACGGTTCTGTTTACGACACAAAAAACTCGATTGAGATCGCCTGACGGCTCGACCGCACTGGCAGATCAGCGCCGGTGGCGAAACCTGCGCTGATCACCCAAGGGAGGAACGCAATGAATAAAAAAGCACTCACGGCGATCGCGGCAGTTCTGGCATTCCCAGTATCAGTGGCCGCCGGACCTGACGAAGACAAGTTGGTGATCAACGAAGAACTGGAAATGGTTTCGGTGACCGAAGCCCCGGCCCATGTCGAGAACTTCGATACGATCTACTCAGGGTGGCATTTCAGGACCGATGAAACCCAGGCTTTGCAGATCGACGATTTCGACAACCCGGCGATGGTATTTGTCGATCAGGCCTCGGACCTGTACCAGACTGTCGATGGGGCGGCTGGCAAAAGCTGCGCGTCCTGCCACAGTGACGTGGAAAGCTTTGAGGGGTTGCAGGCATCTATGCCCAAGGTCGATGCGGAAACCGGCAAGCTGGTGGTAATGGAAGACCTGATCAACAAGTGCCGCACGGAACGCATGGAAGCGGACGCGTGGAAGTGGTCGGGTGCGGATATGCAGGGTGTGGTGGCATTGATCGCTCTGCAATCGCGTGGATTGCCCATGAATGTCGCCATTGATGGTGATGCGGCCCCGTATTGGGAGCAGGGCAAGGAAATGTACTACACACGATATGGTCAGCTGGAGTTGAGCTGCGCCAACTGTCACGAAGACAACTGGGGCAACATGATCCGGGCCGACCATCTGAGCCAGGGGATGGTCAACGGTTTCCCGACCTATCGTCTGAAACAGGCCAAGCTGATCTCGCGCCACAATCGCTTCCGCGGCTGTATTCGCGATACACGCGCTGAAACCTTTGCAGAAGGCTCGGACGAATTCCGCGCACTGGAGCTTTATGTAGCATCGCGCGGCAATGGGCTTTCGGTCGAAACGCCGTCGGTACGCCAGTAACAAAGAACCCGCGCCGGGATTGTCGGGCGCGGGTTTTTCATTTCTACTACATTCACACATTTATATGTGAAACAGGAAAGCCGACAGATGATATCGCGACGTGATTTTCTACAGGTCTCCATGGCGGCCTCAGCGCTATATGGGGCATCCGGTTTAGGGAACTGGGCAAGGCTGGCGGCCCAGCAAAGCCTGAGCCAGGACCAGTTGCTGGAATTTGAGACCTTCGGAAATATCAGCCTGATTCACATCACCGATATCCACGCGCAGCTTAAACCGATCTACTTCCGCGAGCCCGAGGTCAATTTGGGCATCGGAGACGCGCGCGGGCAAATGCCGCATGTGACGGGGGCCGCGTTTCGCAAGGCTTACGGAATCGAAGATGGCAGCCCGTCCGCCTATGCGCTTACCTACAATGACTTTGCTGCATTGGCAAAAACGTATGGCCGCGTCGGAGGGCTTGACCGGGTCTCGACTGTTATCAACGCCATCCGTGCCGACCGGCCAGATGCGCTGTTGCTGGATGGGGGCGACACCTGGCATGGCTCGTATACCTGCTATCAGACGGCGGGTCAGGACATGGTCAACGTGATGAATGCACTCAAGCCCGATGCGATGACATTCCATTGGGAGTTCACGTTGGGCAGCGAGCGGGTCAACGAGATCGTCGAAGGTTTGCCCTTTGCGGCGCTAGGTCAGAATATCTTTGACGCGGAATGGGATGAACCTGCGGAACTATTCAGGCCCTACAAGTTCTTCGAGCGCGGCGGGGCCAAAGTTGCCGTTATCGGACAGGCTTTCCCGTATATGCCAATTGCCAACCCCAGTTGGATGTTCCCGGAATACTCGTTCGGGATCCGGGATGAGAACATGCAGGCCATGGTGGACGAGGTGCGCGACGTCGGTTCCGATGTGGTCGTTGTCCTCAGCCATAACGGCTTTGACGTGGATAAGAAGATGGCGAGCCGTGTTCAGGGGATTGACGTAATCCTGAGCGGTCACACCCATGACGCATTGCCTGAACCGGTTCTGGTCGAAAAGACGCATATCATCGCGTCCGGCTCGAACGGCAAGTTCGTCAGCCGCGTTGATCTGGACGTGCGGGATGGCCAGATGATGGGGTTGAAGCACAAGCTGATCCCGATCTTTTCAGACGTCATCGCGCCTGATCCGGCAATCACGGCCCTGATCAACGAACAGCGTGCACCATATGATGCGGCGCTAAGCGAAGTGATTGGCAAGACGGACTCGCTGCTGTATCGCCGCGGAAACTTCAATGGCACGTGGGACGATCTGATCTGTGACGCACTGATCAGCGAGCGCGAGGCGGATATTGCCATGTCGCCGGGTGTGCGCTGGGGTCCGTCGATTCTGCCCGGTCACGAGATCACGCGTGAGGATATCTGGAACATCACCTCGATGTCTTATCCGAATGCGTATCGCACGGAAATGACGGGTGAATTCATTCACGTGATCCTCGAGGATGTTGGCGACAACCTGTTTAACCCCGATCCCTATTACCAGCAGGGTGGCGACATGGTTCGTGTCGGCGGACTTGGATACCGTATCGATGTGACCAAACCGCAAGGGCAGCGGATCAGCGACATGACCCTGCTCAAGACTGGTGAGGCGATTGATCCGGCGAAATCCTATGTTGTGGCCGGTTGGGCCAGCGTCAACGAAGGCACCGAAGGCCCGCCCATCTGGGATGTCGTCGAAAACCACATTCGCAGCCAGGGTACCGTAACTGTCGAACCGAATACATCGGTCGAGGTGATCGGAGCCTGACAGCGCGAACCGAACTTCAAACATTGAATACAAGATTTGCTGATCGAATGACGGAGGCAAACAAGATGAGCGAGAACCCAAGGGGAAAAGCCCCATCGCGTCGCCAGTTTCTAAGCGGTGCCGCCGCGGTTGGCGTAGGTGCGGTCGGAGCCTCAGCGGCGCGCGCCGCAGGCCCTGACCCGCTGATCACGCAGGTTCAGGAATGGGCACAGTCAACGGGCGAAGGCGTGGATGCAACCCCCTACGGCCTGCCAATCCAATTCGAGAGTGATGTTGTACGGCGCAATGTCGAGTGGTTGACCGCAGACACGATCAGTTCGATCAATTTCACGCCGATCCACGCGCTGGACGGTACGATCACCCCGCAGGGATGCGCGTTCGAGCGGCACCATTCGGGTGCGATCGAGCTGAGCAAGGCGGACTACCGTCTGATGATCAACGGTCTGGTCGAAACTCCGCTGATCTTCACATATGAAGATCTGGAACGTTTCCCGCGTGAAAACCGTATCTATTTCTGCGAATGCGCTGCCAATACCGGTATGGAATGGGCCGGTGCGCAGCTCAACGGCGCGCAGTTCACGCACGGAATGATCCACAACATGGAATACTCCGGTGTGCCGCTGCGCACCCTGCTGGAAGAAGCGGGGGTAAAGACCGAAGGCAAATGGGTTTACGTCGAAGGCGCGGATGCTTCCTCGAACGGCCGCTCAATCCCACTGGAAAAGGCAATGGACGACGTACTTGTTGCGTTCAAAGCCAATGGAGAGGCTTTGCGCAAAGAACACGGCTATCCGGTCAGGCTGGTCGTTCCCGGCTGGGAAGGCAACATGTGGGTTAAGTGGCTGCGCCGGGTCGAGGTCACCGAGATTGCTATCGAAAGTCGCGAAGAGACATCCAAGTATACGGATACACTCGAAGACGGAACATCACGCAAATGGACATGGGTAATGGACGCCAAATCGGTCGTCACCTCGCCCAGCCCGCAAGCGCCGATCACGCATGGGCCGGGGCCGTTGGTGATCACCGGGTTGGCCTGGTCCGGGCGGGGCTCAATTACCGGCGTCGATGTGTCGGTGGATGGTGGCAAAAACTGGGTTCCGGCCCGTCTGGCGGCCCCCGGAACAGACAAGGCGCTGACCCGGTTTTACTTGGACCATAACTGGGACGGTACAGAGATGCTGTTGCAGGCCCGCGCCAAGGATTCGACCGGTTACGTCCAACCCAGCAAAGCTCAGCTGCGCGACGTGCGTGGTGAGAACTCGATCTACCACAACAATTGTATCCAGACCTGGTGGATCAAGGAAAACGGAGAGGCGGAAAATGTCGAAGTATCGTAAGCTATTGGCCGCCTCGGCCCTTGGGTTGTGCGTGGCGGTTCCAGCCCATGCAAACAAGCTTGGACTTGGGCGCCCTGCGTTGCCCGAAGAAATCGCAGCATGGGACCACGACGTTGCGCCTGACGGAACCGGATTGCCCGAAGGGTCCGGCGACGTGTTCACCGGTGAAGAGGTCTTTACCGAACGGTGCGCGATTTGTCATGGCGATTTTGCAGAAGGTGTGGGCAATTGGCCGAAACTGGCGGGCGGCGAGGGCACGCTTGCAGATAAGGACCCGCTGAAAACAGTGGGCTCCTACTGGCCGCACCTTTCGACGGTATGGGACTATGTGAACCGTTCGATGCCGTTTGGAGACGCACAAACGCTGGAGCCTGACGAAGTTTACGCGATTGTCGCCTATATCCTTTATTCAAATGACATTGTTGATGATGAGTTCACGCTGTCGCATGAAAACTTCCTTGAAGTGGAAATGCCGAATGCCGGGGGTTTCATCGCGGATGACCGCGAAACCGCCGAGGCGCATTTCTGGACGGACGAGCCATGCATGTCGGATTGCAAAGAAGGCGTGGAAATCACCATGCGCGCCGCCGTTCTGGATGTAACGCCCGACGAAGCCGGGGCTGACAGTCCGGACCAGGCGTCTGTATACGAAAAAACATCCGTCGAAGTCGAAGAACCTGCTGAGGACATAGCAGCACTTGATCCCGAAATGATCGAAAATGGCGAAAAAGTTTTCAAGAAGTGCAAGTCATGCCATCAGGTCGGCGAAGGGGCCAAGCATCGCACGGGTCCGGCATTGAACGGCGTTGCCGGTGCCAATGCGGCCGCCGTCGAAGGCTTTAAGTACTCCAAGGCCATGAAAGCTGCCGCCGAGGATGGCTTGATCTGGACGGATGAAGAGATGGCCGCGTTTCTGGCCAAGCCTAAAGCCTACATGAAGGGGACGCGTATGTCCTTTGCCGGGCTGAAGAAACAGGATGAAATCGACGCGGTCATCGTTTACCTGAAGTCGTTCGGAAGCTGATCATGTGGCGGCGGTGGGCAACAGGTGTCATGTTTGCTGCGAGTATACTGACAACTGCCGCCACCGCGACCGAAGACTTGGGCGATGCTGTAGCCGGCAAACTTGTGTTTGCCCAATGCAAAGAATGTCATCAGGTCGGCGCCGATGCTGAAAACAGGATCGGTCCGCACCTGAATGGTGTATTTGGCCGCCGGGCTGCCGGGCTAGAGGAGTTCACCTATTCCAAAAGCCTGATCCGTGCAGGTACTTCGGGGCTGGAATGGCACGCCGACACATTGTCGGCTTACATTGAAAACCCCCGCGCATTCGCATCCGGCACCAGAATGAGCTTTCGTGGGCTCGAGAACCCGGAAGATCGGGCCAATGTAATTGCCTATTTGCGTGTGTTTTCCGACAACCCGCAGGACATCCCCGAAGCCGACCCAACGGCAAAGAGAACGGACCATTCCGTCAACCCCGAAATCCTCGCGATACAGGGTGATCCGGAATACGGCGAATATCTGAGCAGCGAATGCACGACATGCCACCAGATAGAGGGAGGCGATGATGGGATTCCCTCGATCGTTTACTGGCCCGACCAGGATTTCGTTGTCGCCATGCACGCCTACAAGGACAAGCAGCGGCCCCATCCCGTCATGCAGATGATCGCGGGCCGCCTGAGCAGCGATGAGATCGCGGCATTGGCCGCTTACTTCAACAACCCACAGTGACAATGCCCAAGGGGAGGAAACGCGATGACACTCAACAGACGGACATTTCTGGGAACCGCAGGGGTACTTGCCGCCGGGCTGTCGGCCCCGATGGTGCTGGCGCAGGGAAAGCCCCGTGTCGTGGTGGTCGGGGGCGGGGCAGGCGGCGCAACCGCCGCGCGCTATATTGCCAAAGACAGCAAGGGCGAGATTGACGTCACCCTGATCGAGCCGTCCAAAACATATTACACTTGTTTTTTCTCGAACCTGTATCTGGGCGGGTTTCAGGAGCTTTCGGACATTGCGCACAGCTATGGCACGCTTGCCGCAAAATACGGTATCAACGTGGTTCACGATTGGGCCGTCGGTGTCGACCGCGACGCCAAAACCGTCTCGTTAGCGGGTGGCGGATCTATTCCATATAACAAACTGATCCTGAGCCCGGGTATCGACTTTGTCGATGGCGCGGTCGAGGGGTGGGATGTGACTGCACAGAACAAGATGCCGCATGCGTATAAGGCGGGCTCTCAAACCGAGCTGTTGAAGGCGCAGGTTCTGGCGATGCCCGAGGGTGGAACCTTTGCGATGGTCGCGCCGCCGAACCCGTACCGTTGCCCCCCCGGACCTTATGAGCGGGTTTCGATGGTTGCGCATGTGCTGAAGGCGAACAATCCGACAGCGAAAATCATCATTGCTGATCCGAAAGACAAATTCTCCAAGATGTCTTTGTTCCAGGAAGGTTGGGCCGACCACTACGAAGGCATGATCGACTGGATCGGAGAGGATTTTGGCGGCGGCAATGTCTCGGTCAATCCGGATGCCATGACGGTGACCATCGATGGTGAAGAAACCCAGGTCGATGTCTGCAACGTGATCCCGGCCATGAAAGCCGGGCGTATTTCGGAAATGGCCGGTGTGACCGATGGCAACTGGGCACCGGTGAATGCGGCGGACATGTCATCGAAAGCTGACCCTGACATCTATGTTCTTGGTGATGCCAGCCAGCAAGGCGACATGCCGAAATCCGGTTTTTCGGCCAACAGCCAGGCGAAAGTCTGCGCCAATGCCGTTCGCGGTGCATTGACCGGATCAAAGATATTCCCGGCCAAGTTTTCGAACACGTGCTGGTCGCTCATTGATACGGATGACGGGGTCAAGGTCGGTGCGACTTATGAAGCAACGCCAGAAAAGATTGCCAAGGTGGACGGCTTTATCAGCCAGACCGGCGAAGGCTCCGACCTGAGAAAAGCAACCTACCAAGAGTCGCTGGGTTGGTATGCCGGTATCACATCGGACATGTTCGGTTAAGAAACGCCAAGGCTTTGACCGGTGTCAAAGCCTTGGCGGTGAAATCTGAAGAAATGTGGTTCAGGAGGAGGAACATCATCATGAAACACTTTATCGCATCAGCCGCTTTTTCGGTTGCATTAGCAAACCCGGTTTTTGCAGGGGAGGTCATTGCCGTCCCCTTTGACGGCAGCTTTGATGACGCCACCTTTGCCGTTGAATCAGCAATTGTTGGCCAGGGGCTGGTTATCGATTATGTGAGCCATGTTGGTGACATGCTGAACCGGACGGGGGCGGATGTCGGCAGCGACAAACAGATATTCGCAGCTGCTGAAATATTTATCTTCTGTTCCGCAAGGCTCTCGCGCGAAATGATGGAGGCTGACCCGATGAATATCGGCTATTGCCCCTACGGGATCTTCGTGGCCGAGGACGAAGGCGGTGTCAAAGTGGGCTACCGAAGCTATCCTGACGGACCAATGGAGAAAGTCGAAGCCTTGTTGGCCGGTATCGTAGAAGAAGCCGTTGGAAACTGACATGAACTACCAACAGTTTTTTCGTGATCAGCTAGGGCAATTGCAGGCCGAAGGAAATTACCGGGTCTTCGCCGAGCTTGAGCGTCATTGCGGAGCATTTCCAACTGCACACAACCATGCAGAAAACGGACCTGAGAAAGTCACAGTCTGGTGCTCGAACGATTATTTGGGAATGGGTCAGCATCCAAAGGTTCTGGCGGCCATGCACCGAGCGATCGACACCTGTGGCGCAGGGGCTGGCGGGACTCGGAATATTTCGGGGACCACGCATGAACATGTTCTGCTTGAGCAGGAGCTTGCGGATCTGCATGGCAAGGAAGCAGCGCTGCTATTCACGTCCGGGTATGTTTCAAATTGGGCTGCTTTGGGAACTCTGGCTTCGCGAATTCCCGGTATCACGGTTCTGTCCGACGAATTGAACCACGCGTCGATGATCGAGGGTATCCGTCACAGTCGTTGCGCAAAGCGGGTCTGGAAGCATAACGATTTGAAGGACCTTGAACGACATCTCATGGACCTGCCGTTCAACGCGCCAAAACTGATCGCGTTTGAAAGTGTGTACTCGATGGATGGCGATATCGCACCGATTGCCGAAATCTGCGATCTGGCGGATCGATACGGCGCGATGACCTATCTGGACGAGGTTCATGCAGTAGGGCTGTATGGCCCGCGTGGTGGTGGCATCGCCGAACGCGAAGGGTTGATGGATCGCCTGACGGTCATCGAAGGCACGTTGGGCAAAGCGTTCGGCGTGGTTGGTGGGTACATCGCGGCGTCAAAGGAACTTGTCGACTTTGTCCGTTCTTTTGCCAGCGGATTTATCTTTACCACCGCATTGCCCCCGGCCGTCGCCGCTGGTGCCGCAGCGTCCGTACGGCACCTCAAACAAAGCAATGAGGAGAGGTGCCTGCATCAGCAACGCGTAAGCGAGGTTCGGAGCAGGCTGGACGCTTTGGGCATCCCGCACACGCCCAACCCAAGCCATATTATCCCGGTCATGGTCGGTGATCCGGTCAAGTGCCGCTTCATCTCGGATGTTTTGATGCGCGACTACGGGATTTATATCCAGCCGATAAACTATCCTACTGTCCCGAAAGGCACCGAACGCCTTCGGATTACGCCGTCACCTGTACATTCGTCAGAAGATGTAACCCTGTTGGTCGAGGCGTTGGGTGCATTGTGGACACAGTGCCAGCTTGCGCGCAAACCGATGGCCGCACAGTGAGAACTTGACGGAAGGCAAAGACGGACACGTAAAGAGGTGAGAGTTTTGTCTATGGAACGCCTCATCGATCTGCTGGGAGATTCGGGCACATTGGCTGCCGCCGGTTTGCTTGTTGGCATCCTGTTCGGAGTCACCGCTCAGAAATCTCAATTCTGTTTGCGGGCATCCACTGTTGAAGTCGCCGAGGGCGAGCTTGGCCCCCGTCTGGCCGTCTGGCTGGTCGCGTTCACGTCGGCGCTGACGCTGGTACAGGGGTTCGTCTCGATTGAATGGCTGGATTTGTCCGAGGCGCGGTCAATTGCGTCGACAGGCAGCCTGAGTGGCGCGGTGATCGGCGGTTTGATGTTTGGCGTCGGAATGATTTTGGCGCGCGGATGTGCGTCGCGCCTGTTGGTGTTGGCCTCATGCGGCAACCTGAGGGCTATGGTGACGGGGCTGGTTCTGACGTTGGTCGCGCAAGCGGCTTACACAGGTGTGCTCAGCCCCGCGCGCGAGGCGCTGTCCGGTCTTTGGACGATCGCAGGTGGTAACGCGCGCGACCTTTCGGCACTACTTGGGTTTTCGCCGATCGCATACACCGCCTTTGCCGCAGGGACATTTGTTCTGGCCGTCGTGTTTGCAGCGCGCCAGCAGGTTACAATGACAAAGATTGTCATGGCAGCCGGAGTTGGTGTCGCTGTGGCGCTTGGCTGGTTGATGACATTTGCGATTGCACAAGCCTCCTTCGACGTCGTGCCGGTGTCTTCGGTCACGTTCACCGGCCCGGCAACGGACACATTGATGGCGCTGGTGGCTGAGCGGAAAATTGCCTTGTCCTTTGGCATTGGTCTGGTTCCGGGCGTTGCAATTGGCGCCGCTGTTTCTGCCATTCTTTCCGGCGAGTGGAAGATCGAACAATTTGGCCCGGATACTCCGATGGAGCGCTACCTTGTGGGGGCCGTCTTGATGGGATTTGGTGCAATGTTGGCAGGTGGCTGCGCCGTTGGTGCCGGATTGTCCGGGGGATCGTCCTTGTCGCTAACTGCGTGGCTTGCCGTCTTCTCGATGTGGGTCGGGGCCGTCGCCACCCATCGGATGATGATGCGAATGCTCGTTCTTCGGCGGTCCTGACTTATTCGAATTCTATCTGTTCGTAGACACGACCGGCGTTTTTTGTGGCCAGTTCCTCGAACGTGTCCAAATGGGCGTAAGGGGATTGGTTGACGTAATAGGCCTCGGCCAGATCCCCGCCTGCATCCATATGTTCCAGTATCTTTGCGCGCAGGTAGACCAGATAATCACGTGTATACCGGCGCACCTGATCCATGTTCGTAGGATGACCGTGCCCCGGGATCACATATGTGGCTTCCAGTGCCTCGAACTCATTGTCCCAGGTCTCAAGCCAATCTGCGGTGTAGGTGTCCTGAAAGATCGGCAGCATACGTTCGTGAAATGCCATGTCACCTGCGATGACAAGGCTTTGATTGGGCAACCAGATCGAAATGTCGCCGGGGCTGTGCGCAGGTCCAAGATGTTTGGCCTCGATGCGAAAATCGCCGAGTTCGACGATGTATTCATCGTCAAACGTTTCTGTCGGACCGGCCAGAAAAGTTCCTTTTGCCTTGTCCTTGTTATATGCCTGCATCCCTTCAAGGATTTGCGGCCCATATTCTTCGAACTCAGCCGCCGCATCTGAATGAGCGACGATGGGCACTCCAAGTTCCGACCAGTAGGCGTTCCCCAGCATGGCGTGCCCCTGACCGTTTTCGTTAAAGACAAGCTTCACGGGCTGATCCGTGATCGCTTGGATCTCTTTGTGAAGCGCTTCGGCAAGCGCATAAGCCGCGCCACCGTTGATGACGACAACGCCCTCTCCGGTCACGATGAAGCTGAGGTTGTTGTTGTGGCCCGAATTCTCATAGGTTGGGGGTGCGGTTGCACCGATGGCGGAAAAGACGCCGGGAATAAACTCGACAGGTTTCGAGTAAAGAACGCTCTGCGGGTACTGGTCAGCAATATCCTCACTGGCCCAGGTTTGTGTGGCCAGGGTACAGGCAATCAACAAAGCGCGCATCATGCAGGCTCTCCAATAAATCGATAGGTCGAACCGGCCTTTTCGACACGGCCAAATCCGCCATTTGGCAGATGGAATCCAATAATATTCATTTGGGCATGAGAAATCTGATCCAGCAGCGATTTCCGTGCACTTGCCGCGGCGTCGGGGTCCTGATCCGTACCGCTGCGCCAATCCGGACGCTCGAACGCGACGTGCGGATTGCCGAGCGCATCGCCCACGACCATCACCGCGTCACTGCCTTTGCGAATCTCGAAGGCCATATGTCCGGGCGTGTGCCCGAAACTAGCGCGTGCTGCGATACCGGGAAGGATTTCCTGCCCATCATCAAAAAACGCAACCATGCCTTCGATGGCTTCCATGCGCCGCTTTGCGCCCACCGCGAAGGCCGTGCGGTCGGCCCCTATCGTTTCCACGGTTGCGGGGTTCCACCAATAGTCCCATTCCGTGCGGCCAAGATGAAATCTGGCATTGGGAAAGAGTGGATCTCCGAAGTCGTCCAGCACACCCCAGATGTGATCTGGATGTGCATGGGTGAAGATCACCTGCGTGACCTCATCCGGAGACAACCCGACGGCGTCCAGAGTTTCCGGAAGTTTGCCAGCGGTTTGCATGAAGTCGGGCCCGGCTCCAACGTCGAACAGTATGGTATTCTGGTCATCGCGGTAGAGCACAATGTTGCACTCGGGCTGGTAACTGGTCAGATCTGCCTGATAGCGGTTCAGAAGTTCTGTTAGCTCTGCCTCGGGCATTGCGCCAAAGACCATTTCGGGCGGCAACGACAGATACCCATCTGACAAAGTCGAAATCCTTGCCGATTGGCCAAGTGTCATCTCCGCAATCGCAAAGCTGGGTCGCAGGCAGAGCGCCAGACATGCGCCCTGAGACAGGAAGGTGCGCCGGGAGAAATGTGGGTCTCTGCTCATACATAATCATTAAGATGAATGTTTTTATTTGTAAATGATGAATGACGCGGACGGCACATTATCTCTGGGGCTTTCCACCACTTGCGTTGGAATGTTCGCAGCAAGGTGTCGCACATCTGGCCCATCCCAAAGTACCTTTGACACGTCTTTGCGAAGCAGATACGGAATGGACTACCTGGAGCGGCGGTGAAAACCTGTGCATCGCGGCGCAGGATGTCCTGTTGCAGGTGCAGGGCACCCGCCACGGCTTGCAGGAGATTTCAACGCAAAGCGACCTACCAGGACACTACAATTGTGACGTCACCCAGCCAGCGCATGCGGCAGGTGTTCAACCAGAGCCCGTTGCACGACCGCAAATCTTGGCGTGTGTGCGATTTCCTCTAGCGTCGCGACCCAAAGTGGAACCTCGATTCTGGGATCAATGTCGTTCAACCTGTGAAGCCGGGGATCAGCGTCGCCAATAAAAGCAGGTAACAAAGCTCGCCCCGCACCCGATGCAACCATCTGCTGAAGCACCAGAAAACTGTCTGCTCCGTTTGTCATGTCATCGGCGCGAACATGTTCAGCCAACCATTTGGCCGGGAGTGAACGGCTGAGAGCCCCATCAAGCCGCATCCATTTTTGGTCACGGGTACCGTCACTGTAAACCCCAAAGAACAACGTTCCTGCGCGCTCTCCGGTCAACCCTTCACCAAGTTGAACTGAAGGGCGGACAACTATATCCGCAGTTAACCTGGTCAGATCATGGTGACTGTTACCGCTGAGGATCGTCAGTTCGAGGCTCGGATAGAGGGCGGAAATTGAGTTTAGTATCTGTGGCAGGACAAACTGGCAAAGGCTGTCCGTGGACGCGATACGCACATGACCCGCAGGCGAACGATTTGCGCCCACAACGGCGCGTTCTACCGAAAGCACGGCGTCTTCAACGCTTTCCATGGCGGACAGAATTGTTCTGGCTTCGGGAAGTACTGAATACCCTGACGGGTCTTTCCGAAAAACAACACAGCCATATCGGTGTTCGAAGGCGGCAACTCTGCGCAGGACGGTTGCATGTGCAACGCCCAGGGCTGTCGCCGCCGCATTCAACGAGCCGTGTTTGCTGACGGCGAGGGCATACCGAATATCGTCCCAATTGTCGTTGTTCATAAATGAACAGGAGAGGCCGAATAACAAACAATTACAAGAAAAATCGTTCAAGCTATCATATGGCACATTAAACAGGGAGCCACACCATGATTAAGAAGTCTTCGATCTTTGCGGCAGGTCTTTTGTCCTTGGCCGTAGTTGGAACTGCAATTGCTCAGGATAGCGAAAACCCGGCTGTAAAAGCGCGGACTTCGATTATGCAGCTTTACGCTTTCAACCTTGGCACGTTGGGCGCCATGGCCAAGGGAGAGGCAGAATATGATGCCGAAGCGGCTACGCGAGCCGCAAATAATATTGTCGTTGTGTCGCAGATCGACCAGTCCGCGATGTGGCCAGCCGGATCGGATAATGTGTCAGACCCGTCAACCCGCGCCTTGCCCGCTATTTGGGAAAACTTCGCAGATGTCGGGGCCAAAGGGCAGGCACTGGCCGATGCCGCTGTTGCGATGCAGGCTGCGGCAGGTCAGGATGTTGAAGCTCTGAAAGGGGCGATGGGCCAACTTGGCGGAGCCTGTTCGGCCTGTCACAAAGCATACAGAGCACCAGAAAATTAAAGGAGTATTGATCAGTGCGGCGCATTCTACTTTTCGCCGTTCTAGTCATGTTTATGGTCGGGTTGGCCGGTTTGCTGCTAACCCGGCCGCAAAGAGTTGATCCGGCACAGTTGGCCGGTCTGACCCCCGACGTGACCAGAGGGGCGTCTGTCTTCTATTCAGCAGGATGCGCCTCGTGCCACTCGGACCCGGATGCCCGCGCGGAAGGAAAGCTTGTTCTAGCAGGCGGGCGCCGGTTTGAAACGGATTTCGGTACGTTTGTAGCTCCAAACATCACCAGTGATCCAGACACCGGAATTGGATCATGGTCCGTGCTGGATCTGGCCAATGCCCTGAAACACGGAACAGGACCAAAGGGACAACATTATTACCCGGCCTTTCCCTATACCTCTTATGCCAAGATGACGGTCGAGGACGTCGCGGCGCTTCATGCGTTTTTGAACACCCTGCCTGCATCTGATGCGGCAAGTATCCCGCATGACGTTGGTTTCCCTTTCAATATCCGGCGCGGGCTGGGGTTGTGGAAATTTGTGTTTTCAGGCTCGGGCTGGGTGGTTGAAGGTGATTTGACCGATCAGCAAATCCGGGGGCGGTATCTGGTGGAAGCTTTAGGGCACTGCGCGGAATGCCATACACCGCGAAACGGACTGGGAGGGTTGAAGCGGGATCTCTGGCTGACCGGAGCGCCAAATCCGAATGGCAAGGGGCGCATCCCCGGTCTGACCACCGCCCAGCTTGACTGGTCCGAGGCTGACATCGCTGAATATCTGAAATCCGGTTTCACACCGGATTATGACAGCGCCGGAGGCGAAATGGTCGAAGTCATCGAGAACACCTCGAAACTAAGCGATGAAGACCGATTGGCCATTGCTGCTTATCTGAAATCCGTTCCCGTTCAGTGAATTGGCTACTGGTTGCAGAAACTCGGGCATTTGTCAGCGCAGGTCTTATGACACTGGTTCTGAGCAACGCAAAAAACGTTTGGTGTGCTGGGTCAAACCAGCACGGCTACATTGCTCAGATCTCTGGCAATGCGGATCAGCGGGCATTGCTCTCCTATGGTTAACCGCCCCGCGTCGGATAATCCTGTCACTTCGGCGGGTATGCGAGTTGCGGCAGCCAATGCGTCTTCCAACGGCACTTCTGCCTGCGTGGTCAGGACACGCAGTGCTGTGGTCAAGTCCAAATCAGCCCCCGCTAAAGTGCCATCAGACAGTGTCAAACGGCCGTCTTTGCGGGAAATGCGGCGGCCTTCCAGTTCGAACATGCGCTGGTCCGTGCCAGCCGGTGCCATCGCATCGCTGACCAGAAATATCCGGCTCGGGCCCCGCTTGGCGACCCAGGCTGTGCGCATGGCTTCGGTGTGAACGTGAATGCCGTCAGCGATCAGTCCGGCGTTCAATCGACCCGAGGCCAGAACCGCCCCGACAAGCCCCGGAGATCGATTGCCCAGCTGACTCATGGCATTGAACAGATGCGTCACGCAGGACGCACCGGCCTTGGCATAAGACAGGCAGGTATCAAAATCCGCATCACTGTGGCCCAGCGATACAACGGCACCGGCCGAGACCAGCGCTTTTACCTGCGCAATTGATACGTTTTCAGGCGCAACCGTCAGCATCAATGCGGGCAGGGCATGCGCAGCCGTGACAAGCGTCGTCAGGTCCTCGTCATCCATGGGGCGGATCAGGGCTGCATCATGGGCACCTTTCCGAGCCACCGAAAGATGAGGCCCTTCCAGATGCAGGCCAGCGATCCCCGGTACACCCGCAGAAATCGCGGCCTTGACCGCTTCGATGGCGGCGCGGGTCTTGGCTGCGGTATCCGTGATCAGGGTGGGAAGGATCGAGGTTGCCCCAAGCGTCCGGTGCGCCTCGGCAATGCGCGCAAGCGTTTCGACAGACGGGGCGGCGTTGAACATCACTCCGCCACCGCCATTCACTTGCAGGTCAACATAGCCGGGGGCCAGTATATCACCTTGCAGATCGACAAGCTTGCCAGCGTCTGTCTTCACGTCAACGCCTATGTCAGTGATGCGGCCAGCCTCCAGCCGCAGCGCGGCACCGTCGTGCAGTTTGGTGCCGTCAAAAACAAGCCCGCCGTGGTAGATGGTCGCCTGGTCGCTCATACCGTTTCCGTCACTTTTCGCAGGTGACGTGGCGCATCCGGGTTGATCCCGCGTTGTACAGCGACCTGCTCGACCATTGAATAAAAGGACACGATGGCGGCTACCGGGTCCGTCAGCCAGTGATCCGTGCGGACATGAGGCAGCACCTCGGCCTTTGTGACCATTGGGCTGGTGGCAAATACCTGTGCCCCCTTGGCTGCGAGCGTGTCGGCAACCTCGGCCAACAGCGGCTCTGCGGGATCATTGGCGGCAAAGGCAATAACCGGAAATCCGCCTTCCACGATCGAGACAGGGCCATGCAGCACCTCGGCCGAGGAATAACTTTCGGCATGGATCTGGCAGGTTTCCTTGAATTTCAGCGCGGCCTCGTTCGAGATCGCCACGCTTGGTCCGCGACCAAGCGTATACAGCGAGCTTTGGGTGACAGCCGCCGCCGCTCTGCTCCAGTCACACCGCGTGGCGGCATCAAGGTGCCTGGGCAGGCCACGTAGCGCAGCCAGAAGATCTTTGTCGCCTTTCAGTTCCGCCAGCAGCCAAAGCCCGGCAACCAGCGAGGTCACGAATGTCTTTGTCGCCGCTACACTAAGCTCGGGGCCTGCGTGCAGCGGCAAAGCCGCCTCAGCCGCCAGTGCAAGGGGGGAAGATGGGTCATTTGTGATTGCTACGGTGCTGGCCCCGGCCTTTCGCGCACTTTGCGTAAGTTGCACGATATCCGGGCTTTTTCCTGATTGTGAAACAGAAAGGCAAAGCGCCCCGGCCACATGCAGGTCAGCGCCATACACTGACGCGACCGATGGGCCGACGGATGCCATCGGCAAGCCAAGAAGCAATTCACTTGCGTATTTCAGAAAGGTGCAGGCGTGGTCTGAAGAGCCACGCGCCGCCGAAATCATGAACTTCAGCCCACCGTTCCGGGCGACGTCTGCTGCTGTGCTCAGGGCGTCTCCGCCATTGCTGAGTAATCGCTCGACAGCAACAGGAATTTCTTCGATTTCCTGACGCATCAGGGTCGTTTTCGGGGTCATCGGGGCAGCCTTTCCATCGGAATCGCAGATCATGGAGTGAGTCGCAGCTCAGCCACAAAGTCATAGGCATCGCCGCGATAGTTGGATTTTGTGAACTCGGCGACACGCCCGCCTTCCAGATGGGAAATCCGCTGGATGCTCAGCCCTGCCGCGCCTTCGGCGACGCCAAGCAGTGCGGCATCTTCAGCCTCAAGATTAACGGCGGAAATCTTCTGGATGGCGCGAACAGGTCGGCAGCCGCTTTCTTCCAGTAGATCATAGAGTGAGTCGCGCACGGCAAGCGGATTTGGCAGAATGTCCAATGGCAACGAGGCACGTTCGACTGCCATGGGGCGTCCACCAGCCTCTCGCAGGCGGCAAATGCGCGCCACCTGTCCGTCAGCGGGCAGCCCGAGCACCGCCGTTTCCTCGGGTGATGGCAGAAAAACGCCCCGTTCCAACCACTTGGAGGTTGATTCCATGCCGCGCAGGCGCATGTCCTCGCTGAACGAGGTCAGATGCGAAAGCGATTGTTCCAATTTTGGCGCGGCGTTCCGTACGAAAGATCCGGAACCCTGCCGCTGCACGATTGCGCCCTGTTTCACCAGTTCCTGAATGGCCTTGCGCACGGTGACCCTGGACAGGCCGGTAATCTCGGCGATCTCGCGCTCGGGCGGCAATGAGGAATTCGGGGGCAGGACACCAGCGTCGATGCCTTCCTCCAGTCGCTGACGTAGCCGGACATAACGCGGCCCGCCGCTGTTTTCGAGCCAGTCGTCAGAAGCCAGAAAGGATGCTGCGTTCATGCCGAATGCTCCACTTGAAAAGCCCGGGCCAAGGCGATGGCCCCGTCGATAGGCGCACCTTTGGGCTCTGTAGCTGCGCCACGCGCACGATCCGGCAGATACGCCTCGTAATGGGGGCCAATACCCCCGGTCAGGCATAATGGCATGGTCGGGGTCCAACCCATTGCTTCCAGTGCCCGCAAAAGATGCGCGGCGCCTTCGCGCATAAGCGAAACCGCCCGTTCGTCCCCTGACCTCGCTGCCGCTGTCACCTGTCGCGCAATTTGACCGAATTCATGAGGCTGGGCCGCAGCCGCGAAAGCGACAATGCCGCTTGTACTGCCAAATTCGTTCAGCAAGTCCTCGGTCAGGTTGGAAATTGAGACCAGCCCGTCCCATGCATCCAGCGTAACGGAAAGCGCTCTGCGCCCAATCCACTGAGCAGAAGCCTCATCCCCCAGCACAGAGCCCCAGCCACCGGCAAAGCGTCGGCCGGCTTGCGATTGCAGGGCCAGAAACGAACCCGTCCCGCAATGAGCGATTGCACCATCGGTTGCCTGATGCGCACCCGCCAGCGCAGGGTGGCGATCATCCTCGACCAGTATCCTGTCCAACGGCAAATCCGCGGCTACTCGCTGGGCGATCTGTTCGCCGGTAACACCGGCCAGTCCAAAATACGCCGGTACCGGTCTCAGGGTGTCAGGCTGAACATTGAGCTTGGTTGCAAGCATCTTCAGGCCGTCTTTCAGCCGCACAATCGCGCCGTCATAATCGCTGGCGACGTTGGCGGGGCCAACCTCGACCACCAGCCGCTGCTCCCCATCGTCATAAGCGATCCGACAGGTTGTTCCGCCGCCGTCTGCTGCGATGATTGGATTGTTTTTCGACCTAAACATGATGATACCTATATAATGCCTATGCTGAAATGTAAATGCCAAAGTAAATCCAATAAGGGCAGAAAGATCAAAAATACATTGATTAATAAGGCCAATAGCGGCTGAAAAAAAATTAGTGGACAAATGGTATTGTATAGGTATGCTTTCTGGCAACGAGGAGAAACACGTGCTGCCACACATCACAGAACAACTCCACCCGGACGCATACGATTTGGGCAACCGACCGCTGGAAGAGGCGGCGCTGACCCTGTCCAGGGGTCAGCAGGAAGCGGCCGGTGCCCCACAGGGCGCCCTGCGTGCGATTTGCGACGGTGCCGACGCCATGGCCCGCAGTCTGGCATCAGGTGGTTCATTGTATTACGCGGCGGCGGGGTCTTCGGGGCTGATGGCTGCGGCTGATGCAATGGAACTGGGCGGTACTTTCGGCATTGATGAAAACCAAGTCCATATCCTGATGGCCGGAGGGTTGCCGCAATCCGCGCATATGCCCGGTGGAACCGAGGACGATACCGATGGGCTGATCGACGGGCTGGCCGTGCTTACGTGCAACGATACGGTCATTGCTGTCTCTGCCAGTGGCACCACCCCCTATACACTTGAGGCCGCGCGACTTGCGCGTGCCGCGGGTGCCAGCACGATCGGGATAGCCAACAACCCGGGCAGCCCGCTGTTGGCGCAATGCGATCACGCGATTCTGCTTGCCACCCCGCCTGAACTGATTTCAGGCTCAACCCGAATGGGCGCCGGTACAGCCCAGAAAATCGCGCTGAACATGCTGTCCAGCCTTATGGCAATCAAGTTGGGTCATGTTCACGAGGGCATGATGGTCAACCTGCGAGCAGACAACGCAAAGCTGCGGGCGCGTGCGACCGGCATCGTCGCCCGGATCGCCGGAGTTGATGCAGGCACCGCCCATAACGCCTTGGCTGAAGCGCAAGGAGACACCAAATCCGCCATTCTCATCGCCGCTCGCGGCGTTTCACTGGCGGCAGCCAATGCGCGCCTGAAAGAAGCGGGCGGAGTTCTGAGCGCGGCACTGACACCTGATAAATAACTGCAAACCAAATGGGAGAGTACAATGAAACGTAATAGCCTGAAACTGGCCTTGCTTGGTGGGACGCTGTTAGCCTCTGCCGCCTATGCCGAGGACGTCACCCTGACTATCGAAAGCTGGCGTAACGATGACCTGACACTGTGGCAGGACCAGATCATCCCGGCCTTTGAAGCAAAGCATCCTGGCATCAAAGTCCAGTTCACGCCGTCTGCCCCGGCAGAATACAACGCGGTTTTGAACTCGAAACTTGATGCGGGGTCTGCCGGTGACCTGATTACCTGCCGCCCCTTCGATGCTTCGCTGGCGCTTTATGAGGCCGGTCACCTGACCGATCTGTCCTCGGTCGAGGCGATGAACAACTTCTCGGACGTTGCAAAGTCTGCCTGGCAGACGGATGACGGTTCGGCCAGCTTCTGCGTGCCGATGGCATCGGTTATTCACGGCTTCATCTACAACAAGGACGCTTTTGCCGAGTTGGGCCTCGAAGTGCCGACCACAGAAGACGAGTTCTTTGCCGCTTTGGACAAGATCAAGGAAGACGGCACTTACATCCCAATGGCAATGGGTACCAACGACCAGTGGGAAGCTGCCACGATGGGCTACAACAACATCGGGCCGAACTACTGGAAGGGTGAAGAAGGTCGTCAGGCGTTGATCGCAGGCGAACAGAAGCTGACCGATGAAGCCTGGACAGCCCCTTATGCGACGCTGGCCCGTTGGGGTGCGTATCTGGGTGATGGGTACGAAGCACAGACCTATCCCGACAGCCAGAACATCTTCACTTTGGGCCGCGCAGCCATCTATCCTGCGGGATCATGGGAGATTTCCGGCTTCAACGCACAAGCCGATTTCGAAATGGGCGCTTTCAAGCCGCCGGTTCAGAACGCAGGTGACACCTGCTATATCTCGGACCACACGGATATTGGCATCGGCATGAACGCGGCCACAAAGAATCCTGAAGCCGCTGAAACATTCCTGACCTGGGTCGCAAGCCCCGAGTTTGCTGAAATCTTCGGCAACGCTCTGCCCGGCTTCTTCCCGCTGTCGAGCACTCCGGTCGAGTTGCAGGACCCGCTGGCCAAGGAAATCGTCGGTTGGCGTGAAGAATGTGAATCGACCATCCGCTCGACTTATCAAATCCTGTCCCGCGGCACACCAAACCTCGAGAACGAGACCTGGGGCGCATCCGTTGCCGCGATCAAAGGTGCCAAGTCGCCTGAAGAGCTGGGTGCAGAACTACAGGCGGGCCTCGCCTCGTGGTACGCACCACATCAGTAAGCTGAACCATACCCGGGCAGCATGAGTTGCCCGGGTACGCCAAGCATTCCATCGAAAGCGTTCCCATGACCCGCCCCCGCATCCGCTGGCATATCGTCGTGTTTCTGGCACCAGCCGTGCTTGTCTACACAGCGGTGATGATCTTTCCCCTGTTCAACACGCTCCGTCTGGCCCTTTACTCTGAGGTCGACCAGAGCCGCGTTTTTGTTGGACTGCAGAACTTTCAAACGCTGTTTTTCGATCCGATCTGGTCGGAACAGTTCTGGAATGCGCTGGGCAACAATTTCTGGTTCTTTCTGATTCACATGCTGGTACAGAACCCCATCGGCATCGCGCTGGCAGCGCTGCTCAGCCATCCGCGCCTGCGATTTGCGGTGCTCTATCGGTCGGCGATCTTCATTCCAACAATCCTGAGCTTTGTGATCGTCGGATTTGCATGGAAACTGATCCTGTCGCCCATCTGGGGCATCGCGCCTTCGATGCTGGATGCGGTTGGGTTGAAATCCCTCTTTGCCCCGTGGTTGGGGAAGGAGGAATACGCTCTGACCACTCTGGCGCTGATTTCGGTCTGGCAGTTTGTCGGTATCCCTATGATGCTGATTTACGCGGCCTTGCTATCGATCCCTGAGGAAATCCTGGAAGCCGGGGAAGTGGATGGCATCACCGGCACAAGTGCCTTCTGGAAGATCAAGCTGCCGCTTATCCTGCCTTCGATCGGGATCATCTCAATCCTGACATTTGTCGGTAATTTCAACGCCTTCGATCTGATCTATGCTGCACAGGGTGCCTTGGCGGGGCCTGACTTCTCGACCGATATTCTTGGCACCTTCATGTACCGCACATTCTTTGGCTTCCAGCTGCAATTGGGTGACCCGCATATGGGTTCGGCCATCGCTGGTGCGATGTTTGCAATCATCCTGCTGGGTGTCTGTGTCTACCTTTTCGGCATCCAGACCCGGATGCGCCGGTACCAGCTGTAAGGAGCAGATGACATGAACAAGGCCCGCTCCAACCCGCTAAACACCTTCGCGATGCATGGTGCTCTGATCTTTTATACGCTGATCGCTCTGTTTCCGGTTTTTGTGATCCTGATCAACAGCTTCAAGACCCGCAAGGCAATCTTTCGCGAACCGCTGGCGCTGCCTGATGCCGACAGTTTTTCGATGATCGGGTATCAGACAGTGATGAAGCAGGGGGATTTCTTCCTTTATTTCCAGAACTCTCTGATTGTGACGGTTGCATCCCTGACTTTGGTCCTGCTGTTTGGCGCAATGGCGGCTTATGCGCTGAGTGAGTACCGGTTCAAGGGCAACATGCTTATGGGTCTGTACTTGGCGCTTGGAATCATGATCCCGATCCGCATCGGCACTGTGGCCATCCTTGAAATGATGGTGGCGACCGGGCTTGTGAACACCCTGTGGGCGCTGATCCTTGTCTATACGGCGCAGGGCCTGCCCTTGGCGGTGTTCATCCTGAGCGAGTTCATGAAACAGGTGAGTGACGACCTCAAGAATGCGGGCCGTATCGACGGGCTAAGCGAATACACAATCTTCTTTCGGCTTGTGTTGCCGCTGGTGCGTCCGGCAATGGCAACGGTTGCCGTGTTCAACATGATCCCGATCTGGAACGATCTATGGTTCCCGCTGATCCTGGCTCCTGCGGAAGAGACCAAGACACTGACGCTGGGGAGCCAGGTCTTCATCGGTCAGTTTGTGACAGACTGGAACGCGGTCCTGTCAGCCCTTTCAATGGCGATCCTGCCGGTGCTGATCCTCTATGTGATCTTCTCGCGACAGCTTATCCGCGGCATCACGTCAGGAGCGGTGAAATGACCCGCGTCCTGATCGTAGGCCTTGGGAACATGGGGCTGAGCCATGCGTTGGCACATCACCATCACCCGGACGCGCAGATTGTCGGGCTGGTGAACCGATCCGGCCGCGTGGATCACCCTGATCTGACGGGCTATTCGGTGTATTCAAGTTTTGAAGCCGCTCTGACCGAAACCAAACCCGATCTGGTTGTGATCGCGACCTACTCGGACAGTCACGCCGATTACGCCTGCGCCGCGATGGAGGCGGGTGCCCATGTGTTTGTCGAAAAACCACTCACCACCAATGTTGCCGATGCGCGGCGTGTGGTCGAAACAGCGGCGCGGCTGAACCGAAAGCTGGTGGTGGGCTATATCCTGCGCCACCACCCATCCTGGATGCGCCTGATCGCCGAGGCTCGCACTCTGGGTGGCCCCTATGTGTTCCGTCTGAACCTGAATCAACAATCCTCAGGGCCTGAGTGGGAGACGCACAAGGCCCTGATGCAGACCACGTCACCCATCGTGGATTGTGGTGTGCATTATGTCGATGTGATGTGCCAGATCACCGACGCAAAACCCCTTCGCGTTCATGGCATGGGTCTGCGCCTGTCGGATGAAATCGCGCCTGACATGTACAATTATGGCCAGTTCCAGGTCGTGTTCGACGACGGTTCGGTCGGGTGGTACGAGGCTGGGTGGGGTCCGATGATGTCCGAAACCGCGTTTTTCGTGAAGGACATCGTTTCGCCCAACGGGTCTGTTTCGATCACCGACGGAAACAAGGGCGCGTCAGCAGACATCGATGGTCATACCAAGGTTGGTGGCCTTCTGGTTCACACGCCGCAGGGCGACCGGACTATCGACATGCCTGATGAGCCCGGTCATCAGGAACTCTGCGATGCTGAACAAGCCTATATGCTGCGCGCCATCGCCGAGGATATCGACCTGACCCGCCACATGTCCGACGCCGTACAATCCCTTGCAATCTGCCTGGCCGCTGACCAAAGCATCCGCACCGGCCAACCCGTTTCTCTTGAGGAGACCCGCCAATGACCGCCCTGTCACTGAAAAACATTCACAAATCTTTTGGCAATGTAGAGGTCCTGAAGGACATCAATCTTGAGGTTGAGGACGGCGAGTTTGTGGTTTTTGTCGGCCCTTCCGGATGCGGAAAGTCCACTCTTCTGCGCGTTATTGCGGGGCTTGAAGACGCCACATCGGGCGAGATCAGAATTGCTGGCGAGCAGGTCAATCTGACCCCGCCCTCGAAACGCGGCATCGCCATGGTGTTCCAGAGCTACGCGCTTTATCCACACCTGAATGTACGCGGCAACCTGACCCTTGCCCTGAAACAGGAACGCCAGCCGAAAACCGTGATCGACGAGCGCGTCGCCGAGGCGAGCCGGATGCTGGGGTTGGAGCCCTACCTTGACCGCTACCCATCCGAACTGTCGGGGGGGCAGCGCCAGCGTGTTGCCATCGGTCGCGCCATCGTGCGCCAACCCAAGCTGTTTCTGTTCGACGAGCCGCTGTCCAATCTTGATGCCGCTTTGCGCATGAACACCCGGATTGAGATTGCAAATCTACACAGGCAACTCTCGGCTTCGATGATCTACGTCACGCACGATCAGACAGAAGCGATGACACTGGCCGACAAGATTGTGGTGCTGCGCGACGGACGGGTGGAACAGGTCGGCACCCCGATGGAGCTGTACAACAACCCGGCAAACCGCTTTGTCGCCGGATTTCTTGGTTCACCATCCATGAATTTTCTGCCCGCAGACAGCCTGACCCCGGGCGATGCGCGTGAACTTGGGTTGCGCCCGGAAGACATCCGCTTGGAAAGTGGCGGACCGATTGCCGGCACCGTTTCACATGTTGAACAGCTGGGTGGTGATACAAATGTCATTCTGCAAACCAGCAACGTGCCAATCACAGTCCGGTTGTTTGGCCAGCACGCGATTGCCCCGGGTGACGATGTACAATTCGGGTTTGATCCCAGCCGCGCATATTACTTCGGGAATGACGGACAGAGATTACAGTAACGGCAGTTTTCGACCCGTTCTGCACCAGTTTGTTCTGGTGTGAGCGTAACCCAAAGAGGGCAATCGCTGGAAAACATGACTGGTTATGCAAGATTGTGGCGTGTGAACATGAATTGCCCGGATGGCAGGTTCGACCGGAAGTCAGCGGCACGACCGGACAGCGCCCTGTAGAACTGACGCAAGCCGGGCTCGATATCTTCAGCCAGATTTTCGCACTGTTGGCACAAGGTATTGACCAGGCTGTTAGGGTGTCGATTTGTGATCGCCAAAATCAGCTCTGCATGTGCAACCCTGAGTTCCTGGAACGCCGCTGTTTGCAACAGGGCCTGATCGCCCACCAAAACAAAGACGGATTCCGGGTTGGCTTTGCCTTTCAGATCAACATGCCCGGCCTCTAACATGGCCAGATTCCTATGCGTGATTTCATGGACGCCGTTTGAAACGACGATGTCGTAGCCGACCGTTCGACAGCATTGTTCGATCCGCGCTGAGACATTCACGACGTCACCGATGACCGTATAGTTGAACCGTTTCTGCGAGCCGATATTGCCGACGCAGGCCTGTCCGGTCGCAAGCCCCGTTGCCAGCGCGATAGGGGGGCGGTTTCGCATGATGTCGGATGCATTGAACTCTGCCAAAGCGCGCCGCATCTTCAGCGCGGCTAATGCAGCCCGGCACGGGTGGTCAGCGACAGGTAAAGGCGCGTTCCAGAACGCCATAACAGCGTCGCCGATAAACTTGTCGATGGTTCCTCGTTCAGCCAGTATCTGGTCGCCGATACTGGAAAAAAGCGCATTCAGCAGCGAGACCAGCTCGGTGGCAGATGCGGACTCAGACAAAGGTGTAAAACCCCGGATGTCGGAAAACATCACTGTGATATCCTGCGTCTCACCTCCCAATTGCAGCTGATGTCCCGAGGCTTCCATCTCATCAAGGATCTCCGGGGCGACGTAATGAGAAAAGACTTTTCGGATTTTGCGCTTTTCCCGTTCGGTAGACAGGAAAAGATATCCTGCCAGCAGCCCGAAATTAGCCATGCCACCGATAAGCGGAAATGTGGCGTCGAACAAAACCGACTGGTTTTGAAAGACCAGCCAACTCAATATCAGAACGGCGGCAGCGGCGACACCGCCTGCAATGAAAGATGCAACCGCACCAAAACTGGACATGACGGCAATCACGACAAGCCCGAGAAAGGCGAAGGCAAGCATTTCCTGCGCTGCAGTCACATCCGAGCGGCTTAGCATTTCGTTGGTCAGGACCTGTTCCAGCACCTGGGCGTGAATTGAAACGCCGGGAACGCTCTCGCCAAGCGCCGTCTGGTGCATATCGAATAAACCGGCGGCCGACGTTCCGATCAGTATGATCCGCCCCTCAACTTCCGCCCGAACGTCCGCATCATCCGAGCCTTTGAGGATATCGTTGGCCGAAATATACAGCTCGGGCGCATCGCGCCTGTATCTCAGCCAAATCTCGCCGTTTTCTGTTGTTGGTATCCGGTATCCCCCGACCTCAACCGCCAACATGATGCCTGTTTCATCCTGTGCACCTTCGGCCACAATATTGGTCTCGCCCAAGGCAACTCTCAGGGCTTCAATTGACAGACCCGGCAACAGCCCATCCGGCCCGCGCCAAAGAACCGGCACGCGGCGCATGATACCGGTTCCGCCGATGGGCGAGACGTTGACCCCACCAATACCTGCCGCGGTCCGGTCCAACGGAGGCGCAATTGGCGTCCAATGAGGAACTGAAATTAGACCCGCGGCGGGATTTTCACCGAATTCAATGATACCTGCTTTTGCAGTGATGGGGTTTCCTTCCGCCGACATTCGTGCGGCAGTCCCAAGAACGACCGGCAAATAGGCGATTTCCATCCCAAGCAAGACATCATTATCGAGCTTTTGAGCGTGCCGTCCAACTGTGAGGACCCCTTCCAGCGATGGATCGTTCAGAAGCCGTGCGGGGGAAAACCGGTCAGGCTCAGCGAACAACATATCAAATGCAATAGCCGCAGCACCGTATTCACCCAGATTCTGAACCATTTGCGCCACCAGAGTCCGGGGCCAGGGCCATTGCCCCCAATTGGCCAGAGAGGCTTCGTCAATATCTACAACCCGTATGGGAAGGTCGGGATTGAACTCTCGCGGAGATGACCTTTGCAGAACGTCGAAATAGATCAGACGGGTCATTCGCACCGGATAGGGATCCATGACCCTGACGAAACAGCCCACCAGGATCAGACACAATCCGACAAGGCGGAACGCCCATTTCCCTGTCCTGGTTTTGCTCTTCTCGTCGCTCACGTCGTTCTCCGGACAAGTGAGTCCATTTCAGCTTTTCCGACAACGCTACCGGAGCAGCTCACTATTTGATTCTTGCTGCTCTGGATCTTCCTGACCTGGTTCCTCCCGATCAGGTTCTTCTGGTTCAGGTTCTTCCGGTTCCGGTTCAGGTTCTTCTGGTTCAGGTTCTTCCGGTTCCGGTTCGGGTTCTACTTCCGGCTCTGGTTGTGACGGGGGCGATGGCGGTGCTGCGACGCTGATTGCGCGCGGCTGCGGCGCAGTTCTGCGAATGTCGGCCCTGTCGACTCTGGCCTGCTGCACGGGTGCACCTTCGCCAGAACACCCCTCAACCCTCACCTGCAATGGAGGCAGCAGGCCTTCCTGCGACTGAACAAATGGGAAACCAGATTTCAGCGCCTGATCATACTGCTCCTGATCAGCAGGCCGCCCGACTGTCCCGCCTCCACTGGTGGCATACATGCTGCATACGCGGCCTGTGGACCTGCAAGACCCCTGTGCACTGCACATTTGAACCGTTCCGTGCAGTACAAGCATTGCACTCTGGGTTTGTGATACGATCCACATGTCGAAAGTCGTGCCACGAACGGCCATAGTCGCAGTCGGTGTCTTGATCGAATATGCACCTTTTCGGCTTTTGCCGGAAATGAATCGAAAGCTGCCACCCAAGGCCTGCACGGCAAAGCTTTTGGCCTTTCGATTGCCGCGCAGCATAGTCACGTCCAACACCATATGCGCATTGGGGCCAACGGCAATTTTTGTTTCGTCCACAAATACGATCTGTACCAAACCGCTGTGATCTGTAGATATCGTATCGCCTGATTCAACGTCCATTCCTGAAATGACAGGTTGAGTGTTTCCGGCGCGAATGATCTGAGCGCCTTGCTTGGCGCTGATAACTGTTCCGATGTTGGCAAGGGCCTGCGCCGGCATGAGCGCGACAACAAATACAACCAACACAATCTTTAACCAAGTCAAACCAGAGCCCCTTCCCCCGACGGGTCTAAGTAAGCGCGAAGCGCGCCAAGCTCGATTTTTGCCCCCAGAAATGTGTTATTCTTATTCAAATGCTCTAAAATGCTAGCAATATTTATGCATTATGGTGTGTATTTGTAGCAAGTTGTTTTTTTAATCCGCGTTTACCAGCTTAAACACTTACGGATATGTGGGCGATGGTCTCCGCCATGGTCAGTAGGTATGAACAACATGCTAACACCAATGGAAAAGAGAGCCGTAAGTGGGGCTAACTGGCAGGTGTTTAGCAAAGCAATTGAACAGGCCAAAGCGCAGCACCCGTCAAATTCGCGCATAGGGCACGTGGCTCATCGCTTTTCTCGCGATGAGCCTTGATGCTTTTGCAGCGTGTTGTTGAAGGATCAGAGGAATTGTTCGGGCAACAATGCGTCCGGCATGTTTTGGTAACATACGGGTCTCAGGAACCGCCGGATTGACAATGTGCCGACCGAGGTGGCACCGAAATTGGTCGAAGCGGGGTAGGGGCCGCCATGCACCATGCTGTCACAGACCTCGACGCCCGTGGGAAAGCCATTGGCCAGCACACGTCCGGCCTTGCGCTCGAGGATCGGCATCAGGGAACGCGCGGTGTCCATGTCCGCATCATCCATATGCAGGGTACAGGTCAGCTGACCTTGCAGGCTGTGTGCGACGGCCTGCATTTCGTCAGGCGTTTCGGCGGTCACAATAACGCCTAGCGGGCCAAAAACCTCTTCACCAAGGGTTTCGTTTGCCAGCCAGTTCACAGCATTGGTGCGAAACAGGTGCGGGGACGCGGTGCGTTGGCCACACATCGAGGTCAGAACCTCCTGCACACCTGTTGTATTGGCGATCCTTGCCTGACCAGCTCGATAAGCGTCGGCGATGCCGTCGGTTAGCATGGTCTGCGCGGGTGTCTTTGACAGGGCGGTTCGCGCGGTCTCAGCGAAGCGGTCCGCTTCTGTACCCGCCAGCATAACGGCGACCCCGGGGTTGGTACAGAACTGACCTGCGCCCATGGTCAGCGACCCCGCCCAGTTCTGAGCAATGTTGTCGCCCCGGTTCGTCAGCGCAGCATCGAGAATGAACATCGGGTTGACCGAGCCAAGTTCGCCGAAAAACGGGATTGGCTCAGGACGCGCGGCACATAGATCGAACAGTGCCCGACCACCAGCCAATGAGCCAGTGAATCCGACAGCCCTGATCAGCGGGTGTTGTACCAAAGCGGAACCCACGGTCCGGTCACCCCCCTGAATCAGACTGAAAACACCGGGATGAATTTTGCAGCGTTCGATGGCAGCATGTATGGCCTCGGCTATGATCTCACCGGTGCCCGGGTGAGCGCTGTGCCCTTTTACGACAACGGGGCACCCAGCAGCCAAAGCGGCTGCGGTGTCGCCGCCTGCAGTTGAAAAGGCCAAAGGGAAATTCGAAGCACCGAATACGGCGACAGGGCCAATAGGGCGCTGAATCATTTTCAGATCCGGGCGCGGCAGCGGCGAGCGGTCTGGCAACGGGCCGTCGTGGCGCCGATCCAGATACTCACCGCTCAGAATATGTGTGGCAAACAAGCGAAGTTGGCCCGATGTGCGACCCCGCTCCCCTTGCAGACGGGCCTCGGGCAGGCCGGTTTCCTGCGTGCCTATTGCAGTAATCGCCTCGGCGTGGGCTTCGATCTCATCTGCTATGGTATTCAGAAATGCCGCGCGGTCTTCTCGGGTCGAAAAACCATAGCTCCAGAACGCTTCTTCGGCAGCTTCCGCAGCTGCATCAACATCCTGAAGACGCCCCACCGAAAAACTGTGTGAAGATCCAAAAGCGGGCTGTGACTGAAAAACCGTGTCACCTGAAAGCCAATTTCCAGCGATGAGGTGCTTACCATGAGGGGAGCAGGTCATGAATGTTCCATATCTACGATTCTAAAGTTATGGATAATGTATCCAATTAAGGGGGACAATCAAGCGCCCTGTTAGGTCTCCTCCATGGCGCGTTTTGCCACGATCATCTCCAGCAGCTGTTCCTTTGTTCGCCGGATGTGCCGCATCAGCATGTCACAGGCTTCGTCGACGTTCCCTGCTTGCGCCAGTTTCAACAGCTCTCGATGTTCTTTTTTCGCCGGTTCCCGCTGCTTCATAACGCTCAGATGCATTCGGACATAGCGGTCTGATTGCAGATTGACGCGATCCAGCAATTCATTTGTCAGTTTCCTCTGCGATGCCGCGTAGAGGGCGGAGTGGTATTGATAGTTCAGGATCCCCCACTTCCCGACGTCATTCTCGTCATAAGACGCTTCCATCTGTGTCAATATGTCGTTGCATCGTGCAAAGTCGGCAGATGTCATCTGCGGAATGGCTCTGCGGAAAAGATCGACTTCAATAAGCATTCGAAGGTCGAATATCTCTCCGATTTCATTCAGGGAGTGTTTAGTGACTGATCCGCCCCGATTATTGGCCCATTGAATCAGGCCTTCAGCGTTAAGACGCTTCAGGGCCTCGCGGATGGGCATCCGCGATACGTCGTATTCCTCGGCCAGAGCTTCCTGGCGAATAGCTTCACCTTCGGCAAGTTCACCATTCAGTATCCGCTCACGAAGATCGTTCGCGATGACATCTGGTAGGCTTTGCTTGGTTATTGCGCGCTTTCCTGCCATATTTTTCCTGCCACTTGTTTGGGTACAGCTACCGGTTACCGGCGGTTATTCCAAGCTGAGCCGCGACGCGACCACTTAGAAAGCTGATTAAGGACACTCCGTTTAATAATGCATCCAATATCCATGTTGTTTCAACCCTGCTGAGACAGCGAGGTAAGACCAAGTGCGAATGGAACCTTCTGTGACCGCCTTTCCCTGAGAGCGGGCACGGTCAATGCACTGTTTAGTCAGACACCCCAGGTGTCCGACAAGCGATACCCGCCAGGCCAGGGGTCATCTGGGTCAAGCATGTGTTGATGAATGCCGGAGATCCAGCCGCGCCCACTTATTTCGGGGACAATCGCGGCACGGCCCGCCACCTCGGTGGCATCGACGATCCTGCCAGTGAACCGTGATCCGATGATCGAGACCGCCTCGAATGTCTGACCCGGCGACATCAACCCCTTTGCAGCCATCAGCGCCATGCGTGCGGAAACCGCTGTACCCGTGGGCGATCTATCAACTTTGCCCGGTTGGATTGCGACGGCAGATTTGCCAGTTAATCCGGTCTCGGTCTGGCTGATCGGGCCGCAGAAAGCACAGAATGAAATGTGGTCCCAATCCGGGTTTTCAGGATGCGAAAACCCAAGCTGTTCATTGGCTGCATTGGTGATCTTCACCCCCAATCGGGCGATGTCACGGGCCTCGTGTTCGACAATCTCGAATCCCAATGCCTGTGCATCGACCACGACAAAACTGTCACCCCCATAGGCGGTATCAACCATGATCGTATCCAATCCGGGTACCTCAAGCGGGACGGACAGTTTGTCGGCAAAGCTGGGCAGGTTCTGCACGAAAATGCGTTGCGCTTTGCCACCGCTGCATTCCGCCCGTACACGAACCAGCCCGCCCGGGGCCTCAAGCACCATATGAGTTTCGGGTTCCTGCATCGGAATGATCCCGCCATCCAGCAATACGGTTGAAACACAGATCGAGTTCGAACCGGACATGGGTGGTGTGTCTTCGGGCTCCATAATGATAAAGGCCGCGTCGGCCTTGGGGTGTTTCGGGGGCACCAGAAGATTGACATGACGGAAAACACCGCCCCGAGGTTCGTTCAGAACGAAGTTGCGCAGCGTCTGGTCGCCCGCGACAAAGCTGCGCTGTTCCCACAGAGTATCGCCCGGTGGCGGGGCGACACCCCCAACGATAACATCCCCTACTTCGCCTTCTGCATGGGCTGAAATGACATGAACGGTTTTGCTGCTCCGCATCGGATCTCTCAATATTGTGCGACAGGCTCGCCCAGAGCGTCGAAAATCGGTGTAACGCCCAGACCCGGACGGGCGGGTGCGGTCATCCGGCCGTTGACACGCTTTGGCGCACCCTCGGCAATGTCCACCGTGCCGTAGGAATTGAAATCCGTGGCAGAGAATGTGAACTCGGACGGCGTTGAACGGGCCAGATGTGCAATGGCTGCGGTGGTGATGTCACCACCCCAGGTATCTTCGATCGTCATGGGGATGCCGTGCGCCACGCAGAGGTCACGCATAAGGCGGGCTTTGGTCAACCCTCCGACTTTCGAGATCTTGAGGTTGATCACATCCATCGCGTCTTCGGCAATGCCGCGGACCAGCGTGTTGGGGGTGTCGATCACCTCGTCCATCACGAAAGGCAATGCGGTGCGGCGGCGGATCGACACGCATTCCTCATAGGTCAGACAAGGCTGTTCCACATAGACATCCAGACCCGAAATCGCTCCCACCACGCGGGCGGCCTCGTGCCGGGTCCAGCCGGTATTGGCGTCCGCTACCAGCAGGTCCGTCTTTTTCAGAACGGCGCGGGTGGCGTGGATACGGTCAATGTCGTCATTGGCCTCGCCACCCACCTTGAGCTGAAATTTGGTGTAGCCTTCGGCGGCATAGCCTTCGATCTTTTTGGCCATGATCTCGGGTGCTTCCTGACTGATCGCGCGATAAAGCACCACATCGTCCTGCGCCGCGCCACCCAGCAAGGTGTAAAGCGGCTGTTCCGTGGCCTTGCCCAGCAGATCCCAGCAGGCAATATCCACCGGGGCCTTGGCATAAGGATGACCCCGCAAGGCCGCATCCATCGTGCGGTTGATCTGACCGATATTCAGTGGGTCCTGCCCGATCAAATGCGGGGCCAGCTCTGCCAGCCCGGCCCGGACGCCGAGCGCGAATGACGGCAGATAGGCCGAGCCAAGCGGGCAGCATTCGGCATAGCCTTTCAACCCCTCATCCGTGATGATTTCCAAAACGGTGCTGTCAAACACTTCGACAAAATTGCCGTTGGACCAGCTATAGCGGCCTTCTTTCAGCGGCAGATTCACCTGATATACGTTCAGCCCGGTGACTTTCATAAGGTGTTCTCCAGATTAGAAGCGTGTGGATGCGAAAGGTGACATATCGAGCACCGGCTTGGCGTCAGTGACCAAATCAGCCACCAGTTCGGCCGTGCCTGCGGACTGGGTCAGCCCCAGATGACCATGACCAAAGGCATAAAGCACCTGTGGTGCGCGCGAGGATCGGTCAATCACTGGCAGGCTGTCGGGCAGTGACGGGCGAAAACCCATCCATTGCGTGCCGCCTTCCAGATTCAGGTCTGGTATGAAGCGCCCGGCCTTGGCCAGCAACGTGTCAGCGCGCCGGTAATTCGGGGCTAGGTTCAATCCACCCAGTTCGACTGCTCCTCCGATGCGCACACCGCCGTTGATCCGGGTTACCACAAACCCGTGCCCCCCAAAGGTCAGATGCGTGCGCAGGTCAAAAGCGCCTTCGGGCAGGGTCGTGTTATAACCCCGCTCGGTCTCTAGCGGGATATGATCCCCTAGGGATTTGGCCAGTTGGTGTGACCAGGCTCCGGCGGCGACAATCACCTGACCTGCCGAAATGTCACCGATGACGGTGACGAGACGCACGCCGTCATCGGTTGGTTTCAGTGCCGTGATCTCTGCGACCCTTACCTGTCCACCGCGCGCGATGAACTGTGCCGCCAGATGGTCCGTCCAGCGGGCCGGGTCGACGGTATTCATCCATGTCGGGGTAAAACCCGCATGGGTGAAACGCCGGTTCAGTCCGGGTTGAATCTCGGCAATTGCATCCGGACTGTCCAAAAGATCAAACGTGATGCCAAGGTCCTTGCGCAGGTCCCAGGTGGGCAGGCTGGCACGGAAATCTCTCTCACTCTCGAACAACTGCAATTGGCCTTGGCGCTGCATCAGCGCCTCGCCGTCAACATACGCGATCTGGCGCTCCAGCGCGGAGCGGCTTTGGTTCATCAGCGCGGCCTGTGCGGACAGTGAGGCAGCATAACGATCCCGCCAACTGGCCCGCCAGAACCGGAGCATCCACGGTGCAATACTCAGCGCATAAGCGGGCGGGATCGACAAAGGCCCCAGCGGATCAAGAAGCCATTTTGGTGCTTTGCGCATGATCCCCGGAGTTGCAAGCGGCACAATATCTGTAAAGGCAAAGGCCCCTGCATTGCCCTTTGACGCCCCGGCTGCAACGCCTTCACGGTCCAGCACCAGCACCTGCCTTCCACGCTTTTGCAATTCCAGCGCAGCGCTGATGCCAATGATGCCAGCACCGATCACAACTATGTCCGTTTTGGTGTCATGCTGCATGGTTTCAGGTTCTCAAATAGTGGTGCGGGGTCGGGAACCGGACAGTGTCTGTCCCAGGATTTGATTTCAAAGCGCGATACCATCACGGAACGGATCATTCGGCGCGAAAACCAACCTGCCTTCCGACATGATATGCGCCTGCCCGGTCAGGGTGGGAATGACACCCCCGTTCGGGCCGGGTTGGTAGCTCAGCACATAGGGGCTGCCGATCACGCTTTCCTGCACAATCTCTTCCCCGGCGGCCAGCGCCCCGTTTTCCGCCAGACAGGCGAGGCGCGCCGAACTGCCCGTACCGCAGGGCGACCGGTCATATTGATTGTCCGGGCACAGTACAAAGTTGCGGCTGTGAACATCCTTGTTGGGGGATTGATCCTGTAGGATCACGTGATCGACCAGTTCTCCGTTTTCACCACGCACGCCCTGTGCGATGCAGGCTTCACGTATGGCGATGGTCAGATCTGTCAACGCACGAAAATTTCCCGGATTCACCGGGATCGGGCTGGGATCAACAATGAAGAACCAATTTCCGCCATAGGCAAGATCGCCGGTTATCGACCCATGGCTGCCGACCTCAATTTGCACAGCTGCCCGCACGCGGCGGCTCTCGACATTTGTGACGCGCACGGTATTGGCGTCCAGCAACTCCACCGAGATGACCCCGACCGGGGTTTCCACCCGGTGCGTGCCCGGCCGGATCCGACCCATATGGGCCAGAGTGACACCCAAACCGATGGTGCCATGCCCGCACATGCCCAGAACGGCATCCGCATCGAAATAGATCACGCCGGTCTCGCATCTTGAATCTTCGGGCGCGACCAGAAGCGCGCCCACCATTCCGGGCTGTCCGCGCGGTTCCAGTAAGATGGATTTGTAGAACACCTCATGCTCGGTGGCCAAGCGTCGTGCACGCTCGGCCAGTGGGCCGGACCCCAGATCGGGGCCACCGTCGAGGATCACCCGCGTAGGCATTCCCCCGGTGTGACTGTCAATCACATGCATTCAGCAATGACCCCGCCCTGGTCGGACCAATCAGTAAACCAAGTGCGGAACAGGTCGTATTGCTGTTCGCAATAGTTGCGCTGGGCATCCGTCAACTCGTCGGTTTCGTTGAAGTGCAAGCGGTACTCTTCTTCGCCGTTCAGGACCAGCAGGTGTTTGTAATACAGTACCAGATCGGTGCCTTCGTCAAAGCTGGCCAGCACGCCAAAGGCTTCTTCCAGTTCCCGCGCGCGAAGGCGGGCTTCGGCATGACCGGCTGCCGCTTTCTGACACAGGGCCGCCAGCAGAAGTGCCTCTTTTGGCAGGGCAGTGCCAATCCCTGTGATCGAGCCGGTGGCGCCGCAATTGACGAAGCCATGGTAGACTTCGGTGTCTACACCAACCATCAGTGTGACCTGATCATCTTTCGAGGTAATGTGTTCCGCCGCATAGCGCAGATCGCTTTTGCCACCGAATTCCTTGAACCCAACCAGGTTGGGATGATCTGCGCGCAGTTCCAGGAACAGATCGGCGCGCGTCGCAAAGCCGTAAACCGGGCTGTTATAGATGATTGCCGGAATATCAGGTGCAGCCGACAGGATCGCTTTGAAATGGTTGCGCTGCGCCGCGATGGACGATCCACGCGACAATACACGCGGGATCACCATAAGCCCTGCCGCACCAACTTTTTGCGCATGTGCGGCAAGCGCTACGGCGGATTTCGAATTTATCGCACCGGTGCCGACGACAACGGGCAGTCCGGCTGCGATCAGACGTTCGACACCTTCCATCCGTTCGGCATCCGACAAGAGAGGCCAATCGCCCATCGAGCCGCAATAGACCACGGCGGACATGCCTGCTTCGATCATTTCCTTGCCCTTTTTCACCAGCGCGTCGAAATCCGGTGTCCGGTCCGGCTTGCAGGGGGTCATCAGGGCTGGCATGGTGCCGGTGAAGATATTCTGGGACATGAAGGTAACCTTCCTAATTGTATTGGGGCGGGGGCTTTTATCGCACATTCGACAGGAATTTGCGGGTATGTTCGGATTGGGCTTCGCTAAAAATCTGCGCGGGTGGACCGATCTCTTCCATCACGCCCTGATGAAAAAAAGCAACCCGGTCTGATACATCACGAGCGAAACCCATCTCATGCGTGACACAAATCATCGTCATCCCTTCTTCGGCCAATAACCGCATCGTGTCGAGAACCTCGCCCACCAGTTCAGGATCCAGCGCCGAGGTTGCTTCGTCAAACAGCATGTACTCCGGCTCCATCGCCAGCGCGCGGGCAATGGCAAGTCGCTGCTGCTGACCGCCCGATAAGGCCGAGGGAAAAACGTTCAGCTTCTCGCCCAACCCTACATGGGTCAACTGCTTTGCGGCAATGTCACGCGCCTCGTCCCTCGACTTGCCTTTGACAATCTTCGGGGCCAACGCAACGTTTTCCAGTGCTGTCAGGTGCGGAAAGCTGTTCCATTGCTGGAACACCATCCCCAGCTTTGTGCGCAGCTTGTTGATGTCGGTGCCTTTAGCATGAACATCAATGCCATCAACCCTGACCGATCCCTGCTGGATCGGTTCCAGCCCGTTGATGCAATAGAGAAGGGTCGATTTACCGGAGCCTGACGCACCGATCACCGACAGAACTTCTCCTTTCTGCACATCCAGATCGATGCCTTTCAACACATGCAGCGATCCGAAATATTTGTGCAGGTCGCGAATTTCGATCATTGGGCCCACCTTTTTTCTAGTGACGCGGAATACCGCGAAATCGGATAGCTGAGCGCGAAATAGAACGCGCCAGCGATTGTCAGGATCAGGAACGGTTCCTGCGTGCGGGTGATCAGGATCTGGCTGGCCTTGAGCAGCTCGACATATCCCAGAACTGAGACCAGTGCGCTGTCTTTCATCACACCCAACGCGACCCCGACCCATGACGGGAACACCGCGCGCCCACCGATCGGGAAGACGACATAGCGCAGATCCTGCCAATAGGTCATGCCCAGACTGCGCGCCGCGCGGCGCATCGGATCGCCGACGGCCTCAATCCCGCCGCGCGCGACATTCGCAACCAGTGCCGCCGTGTAGATGGACAGGATCACCACGCCCGAGGCGAACGGGTCCAGATTGAGTCCGACAATTGGTGCAAAGTTGTAAAACAGCACCAGTTGGATGATCAGAGGGACCGAACGGAAAATGTCCAGAACCGGAGCCAACGTCAGGGTCGCTGCCAGTTTGCCCTCGTACAGAAGCCAACCGCACACCATGCCAAAAACCGTTCCAATGGAAATCGAAAGCATTGAGATCCAGAGCGTTCGCAACGCGGCTTCGCCCAGAAACCACAGATCGTTGATGTTGAAGCCGCTGAAAAAGCTGACAGTGGGTTGCATCTGTGCCTCCTTCAGTAGCGGAAAAGCCGGGACGCCAGCAGGCGCGAGGCAAGCAGGATGATTTTGACGATCACGTAATAAATGACCGCGGTGACGGCGAAATATTCAAAGATTCGGAAAGTGCGCGAGGCAAAGAACTGGGTCTCGCCCGACAATTCCCGGAAGCCGACCAGCATACCCAGTGACGACATTAGAACAGCCCAGACCATCTGGTTCGTGATCGGATGATAGACAATGCGAAACACCTGCGGAATCACGACGCGTGTGTAAGCCTGCCACGCGGTCATGCCCAGCGATCGGGACGCGCGTAGCTGTGTCTCGGGGACGGCCTGAAAGCCGCCACGGAAGTTTTCAGCCAGATAACCGGCGCAATTGAATGTCAGCCCGGCCAGCACGATGAAGTACGGCGATAGATGCAGGCCAAAGGCACCAAGCCCGAAGCCGAAAAAGAACAGCTGGAACAGCGCCGGAGTATTGCGCGCCAGTTCGACCCAGGCTGAGGCGAACCAGTAAAGCGGACCTTTCAGGTGCAGCCGCGTCAGCGCCAGACAAAGTCCGATGATAATGCCAAGGACCATTGCCAGCACGGCAACCTGTATCGTCAGCAGCGATGCCTCAAGCAGGTCCGGCAGGCTTTTCATCACCGGCCGCCAATGGAAGTTATAGTCGAACACGGGTGTTCCTCACGCAATCTACCGGTCCTTTCGCCCGGCCATAGCCGGACGAAAGCATGGAGTAGGAAAGGGTCAGTACATTACGCCGGGAATGCGCAGCTCAGGCGCTTCGCCGCCGACATATTTACCCCAATGCTCCTGATAGCGGCCCGATCGCACCTGGTGGGTCACGAACAGGTTCAGGAAGTTCAGCCAGGTGACATCTTCGCGCTTGCCTACAACCGAAGTGTAGTCGGTGGTCCATGGCATGCGAGGGCCGGCAACAACAGTGTCATATTGCTGGGTAATCGGCAGCACGGCAGTGTTTGTGGTAATGCCGATATCGGCCTTGCCCTGAGCCACCGCCAGGAAAACCTCATTCTCGGACTGGTAGCCCTGGTAATTGCCTTCTTCGCCCCATTCGGCGGCGATCTTCAGCCATTCCTGCTCGGGCACGGTGCCGATCGCGGCGGCCACGCGCTTGCCACGGATATCCTCGAAGGTCTCAATGCCGCTTTCGGCATTCACGACACCCTGCGCATAATAGATGGCGTAAGGAATGGTAAAGCCCACCGTCCGCGCCCGTTCAAGGCTGTCCGAGGTTGCTCCGAACACAACGTCTGCGCGTCCGGTGACGATCACTGGCAGGCGTTCGGCCCAGGTCAACGGCAGGATTTCGGCCTCAACTTCAAGTGCGGCGGCCAGATCATTGCAGTATTCGACGTCAAAGCCTGCCGGTTCGTTATTCGCGTCGCGATACCCAATTGGCGGAAAATCCAACACAACTCCGCAGCGCAATGTCCCGCGATCTACGACATCGTCCAGCGTGTCCGCCATCGCAGGAGCTGTGGTGATAGTGGTGAGGGCCGCCAGTGCGGCGAGTTTCTTGAGCATGTGATCCTCCCTGAATCAATCGATACGCGCAGCTATAGAGGATATTGTATCCAACATCCAGTATTTTGTTGAGCAGGAAAAGCCAGCTTTCAAAAGGTGTCGTGGCTCTTGGATGTGATTGAAATGACTGACTTGGCCCGCGTGGAAGGCCCTCGTTCGTTGGCGGCCAAATGGATTTGACACCATGTGCTACTGGAGTTGGAGGTTTTTGGCTGAACGTGGCCCGTCGTCAAACGTGAAGGTGCATTGTGCTCAGAGGCTGGGGAGATTTCAGCTTGAGACGGAATACCTTTTGTGATGGGAGTGTGCGGTCGCCCAGGCAACTCCAGCCTGTGTCTTTCAAAGAAAAGCGGCAATGCTGACCCGCGCAGCCAAATGCGCGTTCGGTCAGACTTTGACGGCTTGTAGTTCTTCGAGCAGGTCGAGGAGTTGATTGAGTTTTTCCAGCG
>NZ_JBQFLY010000019.1:0-60274 GCF_056531545.1 Ruegeria sp. N10
CGCCGAGCCAATGATCCCAAACGCATGCTCAATTCCATGCATCTGCAAAACCTTAACAAAGGCCTCTTCCGTCGTCATCTTCATAGGGGTGCTCTCCAAGCAAGAGTGAGGAAACCGGGCACCGGGGCCCGGGGGTTGATATGGTTTTGGCGTAAGGGTGCGACCTGCGTTAGGGCCAGACGCGTCTGCGGAATATGTCCAGTGCGACCTCAGGCAGCCCGGATGGCATCGGCGATAAGTTCGACACCGGGGGCTATGCGGTTGGTCGAAATAGAAGAGTACCCGAGGCGGTAGAAGTTCTGTGGCCTGTCGGGCCCCGAGAAAAACGGAGCTCCCGGTTCGATATGAACACTCTGGTTCTGCAGCTTTAGCGCAAGTTGCGTTGTGTTGACGTGCTCAGGGGCCGCCATCCACATTGATGAGCCGCCCATGACACCCCGCCCGGCCACTGTCAGCCCGCTTTCCTCGATGGCTTTGTCCATCGCATCGCGCCGCTCTTGCAGGGCTTTCGACATACGTCGGATCTGCGCGTCGTAATGGCCCAATGACAGAAAATACGCTGCCGTGCGTTGAATATGACCCGGCGGGTGGCGCAGGACCAACGAGCGAAGCGCACGTGCTTCGCGGATGAAAGGTTCGGACCCGACCATGTATCCAAGCCGCAATCCCGGAAACAGCGACTTGGAAAAACTGCCCACGTAAATCACGCGCCCATCCCGATCCATTGACTTGAGTGCAGGCGAAGGTGCGCTGCGAAAGGCCATTTCGAATTCATAGTCGTCCTCGACAACCATTGCATCCAGATCGCGTGCCCGATCCAGCAGCTTGTTGCGGCGGTCGATCGGCATCGTCGCGGTTGTCGGGCTTTGATGGCTGGGGGTGGTAAAGATGACATCCGCTTCGTCGGGGATCGCTTCGGGTGGCAAGCCGTCGCGATCGACGCTCAGGGGCGTCACAGCGCAATCCCAGTGGTTCAAAAGACTTCGCAGCGCGTAGTAGCAGGGATCTTCGATTACGGCCGTGCGATTGTGGGTCAGCAAAATGCGTGAGGCCAGCCAAAGCGCGTTCTGCGCGCCCAGGGTGATCAAGATCTCTTCGGGGCGGGCGACGATACCACGGCGCGGCAGGGTGTGGCGCGCGATGAATTCGATCAGCAACGGATCATCCTGATCCACGTAATCCCCTGTCAGCGAATCGAAGTCTTTGTGCCCCAAGGCGCGAACCGCGCATAATCTCCAGTTGGCGTGGTCAAACAAGGTCCGGTCGGCCTGGCCGTAGATGAACGGATAGCGGTATTCGCGCCAGTTGCTGGGTTTCGGCAGGACGTCGCTGTCCAGAAAGCGGCGTGCCAGTGCCTTGTCCCAGTCGACAGATTCCGTGCCGCGCTGCACGGGCGAGTATTTGGGCGGAACCGGCGCGTTTTGCGAGACGTAATACCCTGACCGGCCCTTTGCTGTCAGATAATCATTTGCCAGCAACTCGGTATAGGCCAGCGTCACCGTGATGCGGCTGACACCCAGATGTGCGGCCAGCTTTCGCGAGGATGGCAGTTTTTCCCCGACATGAAAGCGACCGGACAGAATGCCCTCGGCAATCATCTGCTGGATCTGGGCCTGCAACGTGCCCTGACCGTTAAGCTCAAGAAAGAATGTTTCGACCGATATCCCCATGCCTGCTTATAGGCTGGACTTAAGGCAGGGGCAATCTGGACTTACAGCGTCATGGAAAATTTTCCCAAGGTGGGTTGACCAGGGTCCTTTGTGAAACTACAAAACTAGAAATCTAGTTTAATGGAGGCAACTCATGTGGGAAACTGCTGCTGCCGGATTTTCCGCAATGGGCTCGGAAGCCCGGCTGAAAGTCCTCAAGACACTGGTGCGGGCAGGTGAGGCCGGTCTGACCGTTGGCGAAATCCAGAACCGGACGGGGATTGCCCCGTCGACTTTGGCGCACCATCTGCGGTTTCTTGCAGCCGGAGGTGTGGTTGAACAGGAAAAGATAGGTCGCACCACGATCAACCGGGCCTGTTATGACGAATTGAAGACGCTGGCGCAGTTCATTCTTAGCGAATGCTGCGCTGACGCGGTTGGAAAGGCGGCCAACGATGGCTGAATTGACGCAATCCCCCCGACTGACCGCAAAAGGTGCGATGGAGATGATCAAGACGCCCTGGGCATTGATCGCCGTCATTCTTGTGGCGGTGGCCGTTCTCGACCCCGGCAACCTGCGTGAGGTTGCGAGTTTTGCAGTCAGGGCCTTGGCGCATACAGGACAATACATCCTGTTTGCCGTGCTTCTGTTGTCATATCTCAAGGCAACCGGGGCCGAGGTGATGGTGGCGCGCGCCTTTGAAGGGCGCGAGACCCGGATGATCTTTCTGGCCGCCCTGTTCGGCGGCCTCGCACCGTTTTGTTCTTGCGAAGTCATTCCCTTTATTGCGGGCTTGCTTGCACTCGGAGCGCCGCTGTCGGCCGTGATGGCGTTCTGGCTCAGCTCGCCATTGATCGACCCGCCGACGCTTTTGATTACGGCTGCCGCGCTGGGATGGCCCTTTGCCATCGGTAAGACGGTTGCCGCCGTTGCGCTTGGCCTGTTCGGCGGGTTCGCGGTTCGGTTACTGATGCGGCAGGGGGCATTTGCCCAGCCCTTGCGCGAATACAAACCTGCCGGGTGTTGCGGATGTGGTCCGAAAGCGGATGACAAGCCGGTCTGGAAGTTCTGGCAAGAGCCCGAGCGTCGCGTTCGGTTTCGTTCGGAATTCGTACACAACGGGCTGTTCCTGCTGAAGTGGCTGGCACTGGCCTATGTGCTCGAAGCTTTGTTGGTCAACTATGTGCCTGCGGACCTGATCGCTGGCGTCGTTGGCGGAGAAGGCGTGCTGCCGATCATCGTTGCTTCTCTGGTGGGGATGCCGGCCTATCTGAACTCTTACGTCGCGCCGCCGCTGCTGGCGGGTCTGATCGATCAGGGCATGACCGCGGGGGCTGCGATGTCGTTCATGGTTGCCGGTGCCGTCAGTTCCATACCGGCGATGGCCGCAGTCTGGTCATTGGTCAAACCGCGCGTGTTTGCGACTTACCTGAGCCTTGGTGTGGGGGGCGCAATAATCGCAGGCATCATCTTTCAGGTGGTATGAACGAAAAAGCCGCCCGGTGTCAGCATCGGGCGGCTTTTTCGTTGGATATCTCGATCAACCGGATTCGCAGAGACGGGGCAGTTTGAACCGATACCGGGCTTCGCCGCTTTTGACGTAAATGCGTTTTTCCACGCAGGCCGTCGTTCCAACGGTTTGTGAAATCTGCGACTCGGTCGACGTAATCGACGTGGCCGATCCATCGGGCAGGCGAACCGAGGCTACGACGCCGTTCTTCAGGTCCCCGTTCACCGGGGTTGCGGACAGAACCGGTACGATCAGGAAAGCCTCGTGTTCGTGTTCGCCTTCGTCCCCCAGCAGAAACAAGGTGGTGACGATGGCGATCATGACAACACCACCCGCCAGACCCAGCCCCCATGTCCTGAGAAAGGCGTAGATCGTTACGGCGCGGTGCGGGCCGAAAATCGCAGAAAGAATGCTCAGCATGACAAGTCCGTCAAAAAAGCCCCAGCCGTTCCGACCGGGGCTGATTGTCTGTTACAGACGAGGATCATCCTCGTCTTCATCATCCGCCCCGCCTTTGGGCAGGTTGAAGAAACTGTCGGCGTCGATGATAGGCTCGTCGTCTTTTTCATCCGACCGATCATCGGACAGCGAGAAGGTTTCCAGACCTTCGATCGCGGTCGGGATTTTCGGCGCAGCGTCCATTTCCAGCGACTGCTCGGTCGAAACCAGCTTGCGACGCTCGTCATCGCTCATCACGCCGCCTTCGGCCGCTTTCTTGGCAGCGGCCTTCTGCACGATCGCATCCAGTTCGGACTGTTTGCACAGGCCCAACGCAACCGGGTCGATCGGCTGCATGTTTGAGATGTTCCAGTGCGTGCGCTCGCGGATCGACTGGATGGTCGGCTTGGTGGTGCCAACCAGCTTGGCGATCTGGCCGTCGCTGAGTTCGGGGTGGAACTTGACCAGCCACAGGATCGAGTTCGGACGGTCCTGACGCTTGGACAGCGGGGTATACCGCGGGCCACGGCGCTTTTCTTCGCCGGATGCCGCCGGGTTGAACTTGAGCTTCAGCTTGTGCAGCGGGTTGTTCTGCGCGGCGTCGATCTCATCCTGAGTCAGCTGGTTGTTTGCGATCGGGTCAAAGCCCTTTACGCCTGCGGCCACATCGCCATCGGCGATGCCCTGCACTTCCAGTTCGTGCATCCCTACGAAATCCGCGATCTGCTTGAAGCTGATCGTGGTGTTGTCCACCAGCCATACGGCGGTTGCCTTGGCCATAAGCGGTTTTGCCATCAGCCCGTCTCCTATACATACATCTTTCCCGTCGCCGGAATTCGGCGGCCCCTTGGTCTTGGGGCAGGTTTCCGTTGTCGGGGAACTTGGCCCGTATATAGTCGCCACGCAGCAAGAAGGGAAGAGGCGAATGCGCTGGGTCGTATTGTGTGTCTTCAGCGCGATGACAGCGCTGGCCGAAGGTGAAAAAGCAGGTGAGTTCGACTATTACGTCCTGTCTCTCAGCTGGTCGCCCAACTGGTGCGCCCGTGAAGGGGACGCGCGCGGGTCAGACCAATGTGACGACCGGCACGACCACGGATGGATCCTGCACGGGCTCTGGCCGCAATTTCATCAGGGCTGGCCATCCTTCTGCCGCTCGCCCGAGGCGCCGCCAACACGCCGCATGACGCGGGAAATGGAAGATATTCAGGGTAGTGCGGGCCTTGCATGGCATCAGTGGAAGAAACACGGCACCTGTTCGGGGCTATCTGCGCCCGACTATTTCGCCCTGTCCCGGCGTGCCTATGACGCTGTCGAACGCCCGCAGGTCTTCCGCAAGCTGGACGCATCCGTCAAACTGCCGGCTTCGGTGGTCGAGGATGCGTTTTTGAAAGCCAATCCGGAACTGGAGCGCGATATGATCACGGTCACCTGCAAACAGGGCTATATCGAAGAGGTCCGCCTATGCCTGTCGCGCGACCTTGATCCGGTGCCATGCGGCCGCGATGTAATTCGCGACTGCACCGCCAAGGACGCGCTGTTCGATCCGATTCGTTAAAGTTTTTTGTTCTGGCAGTCCCGCGCATAGTCCAGCGCCTTGGCGGTGCCTTTCAGATTAATCGCCATCACCACCTCGCCTGCGGGATTGTAAACCGTCATCGTCTTGTTCTGGGCAATCGCGGTGACGAAATTCCGGTCGGTGAAAAAAACCGTCGCACCGGGCACTTTGCGTTCATTGAACCCGATAGCGGTGGCATCAAAGCTCTTGCCGTCCAGTTCGAACCGGATGGGATAGCTTTTACCCTGTTCAATATTGCCCCAGGCCTTGTTGTAAACGGCGAAGTACCCGCGATTATCCAATGCGTCATAGCCCAGCCGCACGACCGAGAGGTCCTGATAGACCGTCTGGATCAGACACCCGTTCCCAAGCGCGGGGTCCATCATGATGTTCCAGCCTTCGACAAAGCCCTTGTCGACCAGCTCCTGCGACAGGGCAGCGGTTGCGGTGAAGGCGGCGAAGGTAAAGGCGAGAAGGCGGGTCAAGTTAAGCACTCCCATCTAAAAAACGTGGTTGGCTGTATCTAACTGTAACTCTGTTTCAGGCAAACAGTATTCTCTGAAACCTGGTCCAGATGCTTCAGCAGTTTCAAAGTACGACAGTTTTGCGCGGCAACTATGCTACAGTGATTGCGTTCAAGAATGTGAGAAACGCTATGACTGCCAACAAAGCGCAGGCGGATTACTGGAGTTCAGCTCCGGGACTTCAGTGGATCAGGTTCGAAGAAGAACTGGACGCTGTTTTTGAAGCGGTGGACCAAGAACTCATCCGGCGAGCGGGTGATATCCATGATGCGGATGTACTTGATGTTGGTTGCGGAACCGGCGCCACGAGCCGTGCTTTTGCGAAAAAGCTGACCCCAAATGGAACACTGACGGCGTTGGATATTTCCAAACCGCTGTTAGAGCACGCTCAAGAGAAAGCTGGTAAGCTTCCCGTAAAATCAAGGTATTTTTTGATGGACGCGCAACAAGGTGCGATCCCAAGCGCGCCATTCGATCTTGTGATTTCGCGCTTTGGCGTCATGTTCTTTTCCGATCCGAACGCTGCGTTTGCCAATATACGAAAACACATGCGGGCACAGGGGCGTTTGATTGCAGCGGCTTGGGCTCCAATGGCAATAAACCCTTGGTTCGATGCTCCATGCAAAGCGGCAGTTTCACGTTTGGGGCCACCTGATCCTGCTGATCCCAACGCACCGGGACCTCTGGGTTTTCAGGATATCGACTACGTTGTCGATGTGTTGAAAAAAGCAGGGTTCAGAAATGTGAAAGGAGAGGTTTCGGCGATCACACTAAAACATCAAGGACCGCTCAAGAAAGTTTCTGATTTGGCTTCCAACATAGGACCAGCAGCGCGAATTCTAAAAAAGTATTGTGGAACGGATGCGGATGTCGCGGCAATACAAGAAGCCGTTATGGAAAAATTCAGGGTATTCGAGAATCCGGAGGGCGTTGGTATTCCCGCAAAGTTAAACTTTTTTGAAGCAGTTAACCCTGAATAAGCTTACAAATGACAGCCAGGTGACAGACTCGTGCAGCTGGTATATCATCCTTCGTTAGGCTACATTTCCTTGCGCGCCCTGAGCGCCGCCGTAATCGTCCCATCATCCAGATAATCCAACTCTCCGCCGATGGGCACGCCTTGCGCCAGTGAGGTCAGGCGCACCTGACCTTCCAGCTGGTCCGCGATGTAATGGGCGGTGGTCTGGCCGTCGACAGTGGCGTTCAGGGCAAGTATCACTTCGGTGATCCCTTCGGCCAGAACCCGATCCCTGAGGCGGGGAATACGCAGCTCGTCCGGGCCGATGCCGTCCAGTGCAGACAGTGTGCCACCCAGCACGTGATAGCGGCCTTTGAAGACGCCTGACCGCTCCATCGCCCAGAGGTCGGCGACGTCCTCAACCACGCAGAGTTCGCCGTTCGCTCGGGCCTCGCTATTGCAGATATCGCAGATATCGGTGGTGCCCACGTTGCCGCAATTCAGGCATTCGCGAGCGGTGATGGCCACTTGCTGCATGGCGTCTGACAGGGGCGTCAGAAGCAGAGCGCGTTTGCGGATCAGATGCAGCACCGCACGGCGGGCCGAGCGCGGGCCCAACCCCGGCAGTTTGGCCATCAGGTCGATCAGATTGTCGATTTCGCTGTTCGTGCCCATGGCCTGCCCTGCTTTGCGCCGGAGGGAGCCTCCGGCGGGAGTATTTGGGAAAAGATGAAGCTCAGAACGGTAGCTTGATGTCCTTCGGCAGGCCCATGCTTTCGGTCAGCTTGCCCATCTCTTCCTGTGAACGTTCGGCAGCTTTGGCCTGAGCGTCCTTGATGGCGGCCAGGATCAGGTCTTCGACCACTTCCTTGTCGTCGCCGTTGAAGATCGACGGATCGATGTCCAGCCCCTTGAGTTCACCCTTGGCTGTGGCCGTTGCCTTGACCAGCCCCGCACCGGATTCGCCGACAACCATCATGTTGTTCAGCTCTTCCTGCATTTCGGTCATCTTGGTTTGCAGGTCTTGTGCGGATTTCATCATCTTGGCCATGTCGCCCAGTCCGCCAAGCCCGCCGAGTCCTTTCAGCATCAGTCGTCTCCTGTGTTTCTGTTTGGTTCTAAATACGGACCGCAGGCAGGCGGCACAAGAGGTCTCCCGCCTGTCCAGATCAGAGCGTCGCCGACCGATCAGTCATGCGCCTGCATTCCCACCCTCAGTTGTATCGTGGAGGGGCGTGAGTATGCCGGTTTCTTGAAACTTGGACCCACAAGCTTAGGGCTAATCCTCTTCGAAGGGGTCCCATTCATCTTCGACTTCGGGAAGGGCCTCGGTCTCAACCTTGGCGGCGCGCTGTTCAGGTGTTTCGATCCTAATGATCTTTGCCTTGGGGAATTGCGTCAGCACGGCCTGAACCAGCGGGTGTTCTTCGGCCTCGGCTTTCAGGGCCAGCTCGGCCCGGTCCCGCACTTCCGCGATGGTCGCGGCATCCCCGTCCGAGACAATGGAGACGGCCCATCGATTGCCGGTCCAGCGTTGCAGGGCAGAGCCCAATCGCGACGCCAGATCCGACGGTGCCTGAGGTGTCGGGGTGAATTCGATCCGGCCGGGCTGGTACGACACAAGGCGCACGCCGCTTTCCACCTCGACAAGCAGTTTCACATCGCGGTTTGTGCGGATCAGTTCCACCACATGCCCGAAGGTTGGATAGCGGGCCAGGGCCGTCTGTGCATCCTGCGACAGTGCGGCAACCGGTGCGCCACCCGCTCCGCGCGGGGGCGATGTATAAGCAGGCGGCGGGGTCGCGTTGGATTGCGTTGCCACCGGGGCCTGTCGCGACATTGACATGCCTCCGCCCGGCCCGCCGGGAGGCGGAGGTGGGGTGTCTTGCAGCCGTTTGATCAGTTCTTCGGGGCTGGGCAAATCAGCGACATGCGTCAGCCGGATAACAGCCATTTCGGCGGCCATCATCGCGTTGGGCGCGGCAGAGACTTCCTCCAGCGCCTTCAGCAGCATTTGCCACATCCGGGTCAGAACCCGCATCGGCAAGGCCTCGGCCATGTGCTGGCCCCGTGTGCGTTCGTCGGGGGAAACCGTCGGGTCCTGGGCCGCGTCAGGTGTGATCTTTACGACGGACACCCAATGCGTGATTTCGGCCAGATCGCGCAGCACGGCCAGAGGGTCTGCGCCTTCCGCATATTGACCGCTCAGTTCAGTGAGCGCCCCTGCCGCGTCACCGCGCAGGATCATGTCCATCAGGTCCAGAACCCGTCCACGATCGGCCAGACCCAGCATCGCACGGACCTGATCTGCCGTCGTCTCACCGGCCCCGTGCGAGATTGCCTGATCGAGCAATGAGGTCGCGTCGCGGGCCGACCCTTCTGCAGCGCGGGTGATCAGCGCCAGTGCGTCGTCGGCAATCTGCGCGCCCTCGGCCCCGGCGATCTTGCGCAGCAGACCGATCATGTCTTCGGGCTCAATCCGGCGCAGGTCAAAGCGCTGACACCGCGACAGAACCGTGACCGGCACTTTGCGAATCTCGGTGGTCGCGAAGATGAATTTCACATGTGCGGGCGGTTCCTCGAGCGTCTTGAGCAGCGCGTTGAATGCGCTGGTCGAGAGCATGTGAACCTCGTCGATGATGTAGATCTTGTAGCGCGCGCTGGCGGCGCGATAGCGGACACTGTCGATGATCTCGCGGATATCGTTGACGCCGGTACGGCTGGCCGCATCCATTTCCATCACATCGACATGGCGACCTTCCATGATTGCGACGCAATGCTCGCACTGACCGCAAGGCTCTGTTGTCGGCCCTCCGGTTCCATCCGGTCCAATGCAGTTCATGCCCTTGGCGATGATCCGCGCCGTGGTGGTTTTTCCCGTTCCGCGAATGCCGGTCATGATAAAGGCCTGCGCAATCCGGTCGGCCTCAAAAGCGTTTTTTAGGGTGCGCACCATAGCATCTTGACCCACCAGGTCGGCAAAGGTTTCCGGGCGGTATTTGCGGGCGAGAACCTGATAGGCGGGGCTGGGCGTGTCTGTCATGTCTACTCGCTCGGATTCGGTGCTTCGGCACAGCGTAGTGGCGGCGGCAGTCCGCGTCCACTGTGGGGCGAGATGATTTTTTGTTTCAGAAACGGACTGGTTTCCAACTAAACTGGACCAGCGGATTTAATGACTCATTTTGTAAAGAGTACCTTGGGGGAGGACGCACTTCATGTCGCAGCTGGTCATTTTTGCTCTGCAGGTCGGAGGCGGAACGCTTGCCCTTACTTCAATGCCAGGGCGTGGCGGGGATTACGCCACCGATCTGGATACGATTGCGGCGTGGAAACCAGGCCTTGTGATTTCAATGACGACGGATGTCGAAATGCTTCAGGATGGCGCGCAGCACTTTGGCAGTGACATCCAAAGCCGGGCCAGCCGGTGGGTTCACCTGCCGATCGAAGATTTTGGAGCACCGACGCAAGCGGTTCGGAAGGCCTGGCCAGAGGTCAGCGCCACGGCCCGACACGCACTGTCGGGCGGTGGCCGGGTCCTTGTACACTGCCGTGGGGGGTGTGGCAGATCCGGGATGATTGTTCTGCGACTGATGGTTGAATGCGGTGAACGCGCCAGCGACGCACTGGACCGCTTGCGGGCCGTGCGCCCCTGCGCTGTCGAAACCGATGCGCAGCTGGCCTGGGCGTCCCGGATCACCCCGGCACAGGTGGAAGTGGGATCAAGCTGAAAGCTGCTGTGGCGCGTAGCCGGTTTTTTGGGGGCGGATCGTCGAAACCTCGATCATGGCGCAAGGCAGGTTCGCGATGGTGCCCGAGGGCAGCGTGCTGAATGTAGGTCCAAAGATCAAATCAGCATAGGCATCCAGATCCCGAGTTGCCGTGTCAGGGTGTGTTCCACAGAAAATGCGAACGCTGCCGGATCGCGCTCTGATCGTTGCCATGCACCCTTCTGCGCAATGTGACAGCGCGCTGCTGCCTTCAAATTCGAAATCCTCGCTGGTGGCCGAAACCGCCTGCGCCATGGCTTCCGAAATCGAGCGGGCCAGTCGCGCCAAAGCCGGGCAGGTTTTCCCTGTCCGCTGGCACACCGTTGCGCTGTATTCGTGTGATTTTGTCTTCCAGATCATCCTGCGCCCTCCGCGCGTGGTGGGCTGGAATATTGGGGCAGGTGGGACAGCATTTCGCCGTCAGGACCTGCCCGGACACCCCGCCCGAGTTTCGGTTTCAGTTCCGATGGCAGGTCTCCTGACTTGCGGGTCATTGCTCTGCCGACCTTCCCAGCCCATAGGCCAGTGGTATTTCGGCATTGCTTACCGCTTACAGTTGCGGGGGCAGTCGCGGACTTGGTTGATGTCTGTGTGACCAGACAAACCGCACCGTGTTCCCTTTTCATCCCGACCTCTTGTAGGGGCCGGAAACCATCACACAACCGCTAGCGTCTGATCGCGTTCCGAGTCAAGCCGATCTTTAGGCCGGACGTTTGGTCATGCTGGATGCGGATTATGTTCCGGCCTAGTGTCGTCGGCATTGAAGGCAGGCAAACCGATTGTTTCAGTGAAAGCCGGGGATCATGTTGGATACGGAACAGACGGTGTTGATCGAAGATTTCAGCTTTCCGTCAGGGTCCGTGACCTTGTCGGCGCGGTTGTACCGGCCTGTGGGTGAGCCGGAAACCGTTGTTGTGCTGAACAGTGCTACAGGTGTGCCGCGTGACTATTATCGCCATTTTGCGCGATGGCTGACTACCAAGCGGGGGATGGCTTGCCTGACCTATGACTATCGGGACTACGGGCTTTCGTTGGTCGGCCGCCTGAAAGACGCGCGTGCAACAATGGCGGATTGGGCGTTGATCGATATGCCTGCGGCACGGGCCGAGATGCGCAGGCGGTTTCCAAAGGCGCAGCACTGGACCATTGGTCATTCGGTCGGTGCGATGCTGGGGCCGGTGCAGCCGGATATCAATCAGATCGACCGTATGATCTGTGTGTGTTCGGGGCTGGTGACTTTGAAAGATCACCCATGGCCCTATCGGGGGTTGGCGGGGCTGTTCTGGTATGGCCATGCACCGCTGATGGTGCGGGTGCTTGGCTATCTGCCTGGCAAAGCAATCGGGTTTGGCTCGGACCTGCCAGCCTCGGTATACTGGCAATGGCGCAAATGGTGCACAGCTCCTCTTAGCTACGTTCCCGAGATCGGGCAGAATTTGCCTGATGCGCATTGGGGCAGTTCTGGAACACCTGTGGATCTGTTCACGTTCGAAGACGACCAGATGGTTCCGCCCGAGGCGGTTTGGCGCCTTGCCGATCTGTATGGCCCCGGGGCCAGACGCTACCTTCTGAAGCCTGCCGAATTTGGGCTGCCGGAGATTGGTCACATAGGCGCATTTGCCCGGCGCAATGCAGCGGTCTGGCCGCGCCTGATCGCCTGATCAGACGCGACGCAGGTTTTCCATAACACCTTGCAGCTATGGCCGTTTGCGAAGCTTCTTGTCCTGCATGACACCGCGGACCATCTTGCCGAACGCCTTGTCCCGCGCCCGCGATTGCGCAACGGTTTCCGAGTTTCGTTGATCTTCGCGCCGCAGCTTGCGCCAACGGTCCAGCCGCGCCGGATCAAGAACGCCTTTGCCGATTGCGTTCTGCACGGCACAGCCGGGCTCGGTCTCGTGCTGACAATCCGAAAAGCGGCAGCTTTGGCCAAGCTCTGTGATGTCCGAGAACACGTTGTCGATTCCGTTCTGAGCGTCCAGCAAACGCAATGCGCGCATTCCCGGCGTGTCGATCAGCCAGCCACCGTTACCCATCCGGTGCAACGCGCGCACCGTTGTCGTGTGCCTGCCCCGTGCGTCGTCTTCGCGAATTCCAGAGGTGGCGAGGTTTTGATCCGTCATGGCGTTGCTGAGCGTCGTTTTACCCACGCCCGACGACCCGACCAGCGCGCCGGTCTGGCCTTTGGGGCACCATGCCAGAACCTTTTCGATATCTGCCGGGTCCAGCGCATTGATCGCCAGTACCGACAAAAAAGGGTCCAGAGATTGCACTTGTCCCGAGAAACTGCCGGGGTCATCCGACTGGTCAGCTTTCGTCAGGACAACGACAGGATAACATCCGGCCTGATGTGCCAGCGCCAGATAACGTTCCAGCCGGGGCAGGTTGAAATCGGCGTTGCACGAGCTGACGATGAACAACACATCGACATTGGCTGCAATCAGTTGTGTTGCGGCACCTGTACCGGCAGCCCTGCGTTGCAGCAGGCTGCGCCGGTCCAGAATGTGACGCACGCGGTTTTCGGCGTCGGCAAGGACCCAATCCCCAACGGCATATGAACCGGTCGGATTATCCGGTGTCAGCAAAGGGATATCACCATCCGGGCTCAGCCCGATCAGACGGTCCCGATGTACCGATGCGATACGAAAGGGCGTGTCAGAAGGAAAAACCGCATGCTGCGCGGCAAAGTAAGAGGACCATCCCAGGTCCGAAAGCGTATAAGACATTTATCTGCCTGTTTTCAGAAACAGCAATGCCAACGGATGGCATGCGCGCATCCGCAGGTCGTGTGTTCAGGCAGTCCGGTGATTCCGGTGAATCAGAACCAGTCTGCCCGAAGGGTTTTCACTACAATCATAAAGCCCTCCTGTGGCTGTGGTTCACGAAGTGAGAGGTTGGACATCGACCCAAGCGGGGCTCGTTGTGGCTGCTTCCTTCCGGACCTGACCAGGTTGGCGAGGCGCTCGCCCGCGCCAACCTCTCGAGTCCGGATATAGGGAAGGCAACGGGAAAAGACAACCCGTCAGAGCGTCAGGCGGATGCGTTCAAATCCCCTGCCATCCGAGCCCAGCAACACGGGATCGAACCTGCGCAACTCATCCAAATATTTCGGGGCGCCCGGACCTGTGCGAAGAATTGTTGTCACGCCCCGCTGCGGTATCAGCGAGAACGGGTAGGGCTGCGTGACGATCGGATCGGGCGGAAGGTGCTGCGCCAGGTAATCCCGCACAAGGTCCTTGATGCTCAGCGGTGGCAGGCTGATGAACTCAGACGTTGTCGCATGCGGGAAATGCCCGCCTCCGCTGGCGCGGTAATTGTTCAGCGCCATAACGAACATCTGCTCCGGTCGTACGGGGCGGCCTGCATATGTCAGATCGCTGATCCGCCTGTGGTCTGGATGGATCATTTTCCCCTGCGCATCGTATCGAGGCGGCTGAGTAGGGTCGATCTGATAAGACAGTCCAAACACGATGTCGAAATTGTACCCGGCCCGTTCAGGGTTGATCAGTTCGGGCTCGGAACCGGGCTTTAACTGGTTGAATACGCTGGCCGACATCTCCAACCAGTCCAGCAGATGCGCACCGCTGATCCGGATTGCGCGCAGCTCGTTGGGAAACACATGCAGATCTGCGACATGGCGCAAACATATTTCTCCGGCGGGTACCTCGGTATAATGGCGGGGGCCTGAGCGCCCGCCGGATTTGGCAGGCGAAACAACCGACAGAATCGGCAGATCCGCCAGGTCTGTTCCCTGCAAAAGCGGGCGCAGTGCGGCGGCTTGCGCCGCAGCTACAAGGTTCAGCCCGCGATCCGGCGCACAGCAACTGAAATAGCTGTGCAATGTATCCGGGATATGTGCCACCGGTGCCGCAACGGATTGACGGGTCATAGGATGCGCCACCTCACACAGACCCGCAATTTCACGGTCTTCCCCGACGGCTGTGCCGTTGCTGATAACCGGGCGCAGTTCGACGCGGCTATCCCGGATTCGCACTTTGCCGTCCGGCCCGGCGGTCACGGCCAAATCGATAACCCCCAGGTAAGAGCCCGCTGATCCCGGCATGACAACGGGCGTCCCATGTACCAGCCCCGTCAGGTGATCGACCATCGGGGTATTGGCGTGGCTCTCTCCTGGAAGTGTCAGGTGGGTGTGCCCGGCCACAACGGCATCGATGCCTTTGATCGCGGCCAAGGGTATCACGGCGTTTTCCATCCCCGCTACCGGCTCGCTGCCCCCAAGGCCGGAATGGGCAAGCGCCACGATGATATCACAACCCTCGTCGCGCAATGTCTGCGTCCGGGATTTAGCCGCAAGCAGGATATCCTCGACGACGATATCGTCATCCAGATTATGCGCCTCCCAACAGGCCGTTTGCGGCGGAAGAACCGAGAAGATGCCGATGCGAACGGGAATGTCTTCACCGTTCAAAGACACGGTGCGGTCCAAAACGATGTGCCGCTGCCAGGGCTGAGGTCCGCGCGTGCGATACAGGTTGCTACAAATAACTGGGCAGGGGGCTTGCGTCAGGATGTTGCCCAATGTCGCCAGCCCGAACCCGAAATCATGGTTGCCCAGCCCGATCGCGTCATAACCCAGGGCTTCGAACGCCGTCATCATCGGATGGGCAGTGCCACTTTTGGCGGCCCAATCGCCCATTGGGGTTCCCTGCAACGAATCCCCGTTGTCAAACATCAGCACCAGCGCGCGTTCGGCCTCTTGCCGGGCAGCGCGGATCAGGCTGGCGGTGCGCGTCAATCCAACCGTCTGGTCTGGCGTGTCGGTGTAATAGTCAAAACCGGTCAGGTTCATATGCAGGTCGGTTGTGGCCAGAATGCGAATTTTCCCAATGTCACCAATGGGCTGTACCTGCGTCGAGGAGGGGATCTTCACTTTGAGTATTCTGCTATTGAATGTGGGTATTGATTAAATCCATCAAAATTCACTCTAAATGATTTTTCCGAGGCCACCATGCGGCTTTTCAGCGGCAGGGAGGTGGATTTTCTATCCCTGAATAGCCATTGCAACACGGGCCGAGACGTGGCAGCCCTGTGCGCAAGACCAAAAGGAAATCCAATGAAAAACGCAGAGCAGGTAACCTTCGGGGGTTCGGGCCTTGATCGGGCGGCGCAGTATCGCGGAGATGCGGACAAGCTGGCCGAGGCGATGCACAACCCGGCCGCCCGCTGTGTCTTGCTGTGGCGTGGAAAGCTGCTGGTACAGGGTGAGGGGCTGGACCAGCTTGCCATGATCCCGATGACGCATCCGCTGATCAGCAGTGGTCCCGGTGGCGTCATTGAATCCCCGGTGTTTTTGGGTCTGAGCGCTGACAGCGCCCCCGTGTTTGCCGTTGATATTTCCGCATGGGCAGCCGAGGGGCTGGATCTGACCAGTCTGGGCGCCTTCGTGGACAAGTCCGAACAACAACACCCGGATTTACCGCAAGGCCACGTGTTTGCCGAACTGCGCCGGATCATGACACGGCTGTCGGCACGCGACGCGGAACTGGCGGCCACGTCTAAGGCAATAATCGGCTGGCATGAAACACATCGCTATTGCGCACGATGCGGTGCCGCCAGCGAGGTGTCGCAAGGGGGATGGCAGCGCAGTTGCCCATCCTGTGGCGGGCAGCACTTTCCGCGCACCGATCCGGTTGTGATCATGTTGATCACGCATGGTGACAGCGTGCTGATGGGCCGGTCTCCGGGCTGGCCTGACGGGATGTTCTCCTTGCTGGCGGGATTTGTTGAGCCCGGCGAAACGCTTGAGGCAGCAGTGCGCCGCGAAGTGATGGAAGAGGCGGGCGTGCCGGTGGGTGCGGTTTCGTACCTGTCCAGCCAGCCCTGGCCGTTTCCGGCCTCATTGATGTTTGGGTGTGCAGGTGAGGCGTTGTCACGCGACATCGTGATCGATCCGGTCGAAATAGAAGAGGCGATGTGGGTCAGCAAATCCGAAATGATGCAGGCCTTTGCAGGCGATCATCCTAGGCTATTGCCAGCGCGCAAGGGGGCAGTCGCTCATTTTCTGCTTCAGAACTGGCTTGCAGATACTCTGGACTGAGGAAACATTGGCTCAGTAATTACGACAGCAAAGGTCAGTATGCAGTTTTCAGCGCGCGAAGATATCGAAGCCCCCATCCAATCGGTATTCGACATGGTGTCGGATTTCGAACGGTTCGAGCGTATGGCAATGCGCCGCGGCATCGATGTGCGCCGTTTGGGCGGTGGCGCAGCGGTGACTGCCGGAACCGAGTGGAATACGGAGTTCAAACTGCGCGGAAAGCCGCGTCAGATGTCAGTGGTTATGACAGATTTCGACAGGCCTTCGCAAATGCGATTTGACGCTGCCAGCAAGGGCATTACCGGGTTCACGACCGTGGATTTTCTGGCCCTGTCCCCGCGCCGGACACGCCTGAGCGTTGAAATGTCACTCGCCGCCAGGTCCCTGCCGGCACGGTTGCTGTTGCAATCCATGAAGCTGGGGCAATCCAGATTTCGCAAACAGTTCCAGGTGCGTCTCAGCGAATTCGCACGCGAGTTGGAGCAAAGGCACCTGCATGGCGGGTAAGACACAAGATCGCACGGCAGGTGCGATGGGCCCGGACCACCTGAGTTTCAAACCCGCATCCGAAAGCGATGCCGAAGGGGTCGCTGGCGTTCTTCACGATCTGGTCTTGGTTGGCAAGCGGCGCAAAGCCCACGATGTCGATTTTGCCCTAAGGCACTATGTTCGCCACCCGGATCAATTGCGGTGTACAATCGCCACGGACCCGAATGGTCACGTGCTTGGGTTCCAATCCCTGAAATATGCGGTCGAAAACAACCCTTACGGCGTGTCAGTCGGGTGGGGCGTGATTGGAACCCATATCCGACCATCAGCCGCCCGGCTTGGGATCGGGCGCGCACTTTTCGCGCACACTCTGGACGCGGCCCTAGCGCAGGGTCTCCCTGCTATCGATGCAACAATTGGCGCAGGCAATACTGAAGGTCTGGCCTATTACGAAGCCATGGATTTCCGGACGTACCGCACACAAGATGGGTCTGTGTCAAAGGTCTACCGGATTAACCGCTAGAGAGCGACGATTCTAGGCGCAGCGGCGCGAAGAGTGAACAGGCCACCGGCATTGCCAAACAGCTTCGAAAAAACGGGCAACAACGCATCAAGCCCAAAGGAATGCCGTCGCGAACCGAGATTATCCGCGCGGATGTGCTGCCGGATAGACGCCCAGAACCTCGACATTGGTCGTGAAATGCTCAAGCTCGTCCATGGCCAGCTGCACGTTGCGGTCTTCGGGATGCCCGACAATATCCGCGTAAAACTGCGTCGCGGTGAAGGAGCCGTCGACCATATAGCTTTCCAGCTTGGTCATGTTGATCCCATTGGTAGCAAACCCGCCCATCGCTTTGTAAAGCGCGGCAGGGATGTTGCGGACCTGAAACACAAAGCTGGTGATCATTCCATGATCGCCCCGGCGGGACAAATCCGTTTCGCGCGACATGACAAGAAAGCGGGTCGTGTTGTCGTCATTATCCTCGATATGGCGGGCCAGAACGTTCAGGTTATAGATCTCAGCGGCCAGCTCGCTGGCCAGCGCGGCTGAATGCGGATTGCCTTCCTCAGCCACTTCGCGGGCGGCGCGGGCGTTATCGGGGCTGACGCGGCCGCGAATGCCGTGTTCCTTCAGAAAGCCCGCGCATTGCGGCAGCAGTACCAGATGCGAATGCGCCTCGGTGATGTCTTCCAGTTTTGCACCCGGTACGGCAAGAAGGTTGATATGAACCCGGACAAAGGCCTCATCGATGATATGCAGCCCGCTGTGAGGTAACAGCCGGTGAATATCGGCCACCCGCCCATAGGTCGTGTTCTCGACCGGAAGCATTGCCAGATCCGCAGCACCCGAGCGGACCGATTCGATCACATCCTCGAAAGTGCGGCAGGGCAGGGCTTCCATATCTGGCCGAGCGTTGCGGCAGGCCTCGTGACTGTAGGCGCCGGGTTCCCCCTGAAAGGCAATGCGATTGGTCATTTGGTCGATTCCATGCAACAAGTTCGCGATTTGGTCGTTTCGTCGCGGTGTCTATACCTTGCCTCTCGCAAGGGGAAGCCTTAGACAGCTGCCCAGACAGCTGAAATGGACTCGCGATCAATGTTCGACACGATGACAGTAACCAAGGCCGCCGCAGGCCTGTTCGGCACATTCCTGGTGCTGCTTCTGGCCAAGTGGGGGGCAGATGTCCTCTATTCTTCCGGTGGCCATGGCTCGGCTGAGGCCGCCTACATTATCGAAACCGAAAGCTCGGGCGAAAGCGCCGACGGTGAAGAAGTGGTCTTTGAAGACCTGCTGGCCGCCGCAGACATCGAGAGCGGCGCAAAAGTGTTCCGCAAATGCACCGCGTGCCACAAGCTGGAAGACGGCGCAAACGGCACCGGCCCCTACCTGTACGGTGTGGTTAATCGCCCGGTCGCCTCGGCCCACGGTTTCACCGGGTACTCGGCCGGTATGCAGGCGCATGGCGGCAACTGGACACCCGAAGCGCTGGATGCCTTCCTGACCAAGCCCGGCAATTATATCTCGGGCACTTCGATGAGCTTTGCCGGCCTGAAAAAGCCGCAGGATCGCGCCGACGTGATTGCCTATCTGCAGACAATCGGCAACTGATTGCCTGAGCGATCAGAACCATTCAAAGCCGCTGCCGCAACGCAGCGGCTTTTTTGTCTGAAGAAACCTTCACAAAGTGCTCACGCATTCTAAACTTGTATCTGCACGTGCTGGCACTTTAGCTAGCGGTTACGACATTGACGGTGACAATGACCGAGAGGATGAGCCACATGAAATCCCTGATGCCTGCTGCACGTGATCTCGAGGTAAGGCCATGGGTTGGCATATTGGGGCTCTGTGCCGCGCTGATTGCTCCGCATACAGCCCAGGCGCTGGATGAGGGTGTCACCCGCAGCCACGGGTATTCGTATTTCGGAAATCTGGATTACCCGGCGGACTATGCGCATCTGAATTATGTGAATCCCGACGCCCCCAAAGGCGGCGAGCTTTCGCTGGCAGCTTCGGGAACGTTCGATTCCCTCAACCCCTATTCGCGAAAGGGGCGTGCCGGTGCGCTGACCACATTGCAATATGACCGTCTGTTTGAAAGTGCCGAAGACAGTGTCGGGCAGTATTACGGCGTAGTTGCGGAAAGTCTGGAATATGACGAAGGGCGCAATTACGTCATTTTCCATTTGCGCCCCGAAGCAACTTTTTGGGATGGCACGCCTGTCACGGCGGAAGATGTTGTCTACAGCCACCGTTTGTTCATCGAACAGGGCCTGCCATCTTACGCGCAGGCCGTTGGCCGTATGGTGACAGGAGCCGAGGCGTTGGATGACCATACAGTAAAATTTACATTCAATCCCGAAGTCACTCGCCGCAGCCTGATCGAAACCGTCGGCTCAACTCCTGTTTTCTCAAAAGCATGGTTCGAGGCAGATGAGACACGGCGCCTGGATGAACCACGGCTGGAAGTGGCGGTGGGCTCTGGCCCCTACAAGCTCGACAGCTACGACATCAATCGCCGCATCGTTTACAAACGCCGGGACGATTATTGGGGCAAGGACCTGCCTTTCAATGTCGGACGCAACAACTTCGATACAATTCGGGTCGAGTATTTCGCCGATCAGACGGCAGCGTTCGAAGGTTTCAAGGCGGGTGAATATACATTTCGGATTGAAAGTGATCCCAAGCTTTGGGCGACCGGGTATGATTTCCCGAAGCTGGATGAAGGCACCGTTATTCGGGATGAGATCGCAGATGGCAGCCCGCCGACACCTTCGGGCTTTGTCTTCAACCTTGGAAAACCGCAATTCGCCGACAAGAATGTCCGCAAGGGCCTGGCCTTGGCCTTCAATTTCGAATGGACGAACGAGTCATTGTTGTTCGGCCTGAACACGCCGCGGAATTCTTTCACGCAAGGAACCCCGATCGAGGCGCAAGGCCTGCCCGAAGGGGCTGAGCTGGCGTTCCTGCAGGCGTTGGGCGACGTCGTTCCCGAAGATGTCCTGACGGAACCCGCTGTAGTGGCGCACGAATCAAACCCTGCACGCCTGAATGACCGACAAAACCTGCGCAAAGCTGCCAGGTTATTGGACGAGGCAGGCTGGACCGTCGGCGAAGGCAATATCCGCCGCAATACCGAAGGGCAGACTTTGAAGGTGAATATTCCATATCCTTCAAACCTGCCGACCTCGACCGCAACGATGATCGAAACCTATGTCCAAAACCTGCAATCCATCGGGGTGGATGCCTCGACCGAGAAAGTTGACCCGGCGCAATACACGTTGCGCAGCCGCGAGCGGGATTATGACATGGTCTATTCCACGCGCTACGGGTCGTTTTTGTCTACCGGGGGCGGTCTGAGCCAGATGTACGGATCGGAAGAAGCGGCTTTTAGCCTGTTCAATCCGGCAGGTCTGGCCAGCCCCTTGGTCGACGCGATCATCGAGGCGTCCTTTGAAACGGACAATCAGGCCGATCAGGACACGGCGTTAATGGCTTTGGATCGCGCCTTGCGGTACGAGTTTTTCGTAATCCCCGTGGGGTACATCGCAGAATACTGGACAGCATATTACGATATGTACGAATACCCGGAAAACCTGCCGCCCTATTCGCTGGGTTATCTGGATTTGTGGTGGATCAATCCGGAAAAACAGGCTGCGTTGAAAGCGAAAGGCGCGCTGCGATAACATGGGCGCCTATATTCTAAGACGCTTATTGCTGATCATTCCGACTCTTCTGGGTATCATGATCGTCAACTTCACGCTGGTCCAGTTCGTACCTGGTGGGCCGGTCGAACAGATCATCGCGCAAATCGAAGGTCAAGGTGACGTATTCGCCGGGTTTGCCGGAGGGGGCGACGCCGGAGCGGGTTCCGAACCGGCGGGCGGTGTCTTCGACGACAAATATGTCGGCGCACGCGGCCTTCCGCCCGAGTTTATTGCCGAGCTGGAAAAAGAATTCGGCTTCGACAAGCCTCCGCTTGAACGGTTCCTGAATATGATGGGCAACTATCTGACGTTTGATTTCGGCGAGAGTTATTTCCGCTCGATCAGCGTGATCGATCTGGTGCTTGAAAAGATGCCGGTCTCGATCTCGCTGGGGCTGTGGTCGACCCTGATTGCCTATCTGGTCTCGATCCCGCTGGGTATTCGAAAGGCGGTCAAGGATGGATCGCAATTCGATACCTGGACAAGCGGGGCGATTATTGTGGCCTATGCCATTCCGGGCTTTTTGTTTGCGATCCTGCTGCTGGTGCTCTTCGCTGGCGGATCATATTGGCAAATCTTCCCGCTGCGCGGTCTGACGTCGGACAATTGGGACAGCCTGAGTTTCTTTGGCAAGATCACGGATTATTTCTGGCACATAGCGCTGCCGACGATTGCGTTGACGATCTCGGCCTTTGCGACGCTGACCCTGCTGACCAAGAACTCGTTTCTGGACGAGATCAAGAAACAGTACGTCATGACAGCCCGCGCCAAAGGGTTGAGCGAGCGCAAGGTGCTCTATAATCATGTCTTCCGAAACGCGATGCTGATCGTGATCGCAGGGTTCCCGGCCGTGTTCATCGGTGTGTTCTTCGGGGGGTCGATCATTATCGAGACGATCTTTTCGCTGGATGGTCTGGGCCGATTAGGGTTCGAGGCTGCCGTTGCGCGCGATTATCCGGTGATCTTCGGCACGCTGTTCATCTTCGGTCTGATGGGGCTGGTCGTCGGCATCATCAGCGACCTGATGTATGTGCTGGTCGACCCGCGCATCGATTTCGAAAAGCGGGAGGGGTAAATGGCTTTGTCCCCGCTGAACCAGCGCCGCTGGAGCAACTTCCGCCGCAACAGACGGGCCTTCTGGTCGCTGATCATCTTCTCGATCCTGTTTGGCCTGTCGCTCTTTGCCGAGTTTATCGCAAGCGACAAACCCATCCTTGTGAAATATCGGGGAGAGTACTTTACGCCGATCTTCAACTTCTACGCCGAAACCGAATTTGGCGGCGATTTCCAGACCGAAGCGATCTATCGCGACCCCGAAGTTCAGTGCCTGATCGACAGCGGTGGATTGGAAGACTGTTTCGATGATCCCGAAGGCATCATCGAACAGATCGACGCCGGAACGTTCCAGGCTGAGGGTTTTGAACGCGGCTGGTCGCTCTGGCCGTTGATCCCCTATTCCTTCAATACCTCGGTGGACCGGCCCGGCGCGGCGCCCCTGCCGCCCAACGGCCAGAACCTGCTGGGTACCGATGATACCAAGCGCGACGTGCTGGCCCGCGTGATTTACGGCTTTCGTTTGTCGATCCTGTTCACGCTGCTTGTGACGGGCGCGGCAAGCCTGATCGGGATTTTCGCCGGGGCCATACAAGGGTTCTTTGGTGGGTGGCTGGACCTGATCTTTCAGCGGATCATCGAAATCTGGTCCGCAACCCCGTCGCTTTACGTCATCATCATCATGTTTGCGGTGCTGGGGCGAAGTTTCTGGTTGCTGGTCGCGCTGATGATCCTGTTCAGTTGGACCGGGCTGGTCGGAGTGGTCCGCGCCGAGTTCCTGCGGGCGCGGAACCTTGAATATGTGCGCGCCGCGCGGGCGCTGGGCGTGGGCAACATGACGATCATGTTCCGTCATATGCTGCCCAATGCGATGGTGGCCACGCTGACCTTCATGCCGTTCATCGTCACCGGAACCATCGGCGGGCTGGCTTCGCTGGATTATCTGGGCTTTGGCCTGCCGTCCTCGGCCCCCTCGCTGGGAGAGCTGACCTTGCAGGCCAAGCAGAACCTTCAGGCCCCGTGGCTGGCCTTCACCGCCTTCTTCACCTTTGCCATTATGCTGTCGCTGCTGGTCTTCATCTTCGAAGGCGTTCGCGATGCGTTTGATCCCAGAAAGACCTTCTCATGAGCTTGCTGGATGTGAAAAACCTCAAGGTCTCGTTCCGTCAGGATGGGCAGGTCAACGCGGCGGTCAAAGGCGTGTCCTTCACTGTGGACCGGGGTGAAACCGTCGCGCTGGTGGGCGAATCCGGATCAGGAAAATCCGTGACGGCGTTATCGACCGTTTCCCTGCTGGGCGACAGCGCGTTGGTCGACGGCTCGGTCACCTATGACGGGCAAGAGATGATTGGCGCCTCGGAACAGCGTCTGATGGATGTGCGGGGCAACGACATCAGCTTTATCTTTCAGGAGCCGATGACCTCGCTGAACCCGTTGCACACGATCCAGAAACAGATGGCTGAATCGCTGGCCCTGCATCAGGGGGTGGCGGGCGATGTGGCGAGAGACAGGATTGTCGAGTTGCTGACCAAGGTCGGTATCCGCGATCCTCAAGACCGGCTGGACAGCTATCCGCATCAGTTGTCGGGCGGTCAGCGGCAACGGGTGATGATCGCAATGGCCCTTGCCAACAAACCGGACATCCTGATCGCGGATGAGCCGACAACGGCTCTGGATGTGACCATTCAGGCGCAGATCCTCGAACTGCTGGCTGAATTGCAGAAATCGGAAAACATGGGGATGCTGTTTATCACCCATGATCTGGGCATCGTGCGCCGCATTGCCGACCGGGTCTGTGTGATGAAAGACGGCGAGATTGTCGAAACCGGCGTGACGGCCGAGATATTCGAAAACCCGCAGCACCCCTATACCCGCAAACTTCTGGCGGCGGAGCCGTCGGGTCGGCCTGAACCCGTTGCCTCAGATGCGGAAGAGGTCGCACGCACCGACCACCTTAAGGTCTGGTTCCCGATCCAGCGCGGGTTTCTGAAGCGAACGGTTGGATATGTGAAAGCGGTGAACGACGCGACCCTTAGCGTGCGCGCGGGTGAGACGTTGGGGATTGTTGGCGAAAGCGGGTCAGGCAAGACCACGCTGGCGCTGGCCATGATGCGGTTGATCGCGTCCGAGGGTGGCATCACCTTTCGTGATCAGGACGTGCGCAAATGGTCCACGCGGGAACTGCGCCGGTTGCGCAAGGACATGCAGATCGTGTTTCAGGACCCGTTTGGCAGCCTCAGCCCGCGGATGACCTGCCAGCAGATCATTGCGGAAGGTCTGGCCATTCACAAAGTCGACCCGGACCGCGCGCCACGCGAACTTGTGGCCGAGGTGATGACTGAAGTGGGGCTTGATCCGGCGACGATGGATCGATACCCGCACGAGTTTTCTGGCGGTCAGCGTCAGCGCATCGCCATTGCGCGCGCAATGGTTCTGCGTCCCAAACTGCTGGTTCTGGACGAGCCGACCAGCGCGCTGGATATGACCGTTCAGGTTCAGATCGTCGATCTGCTTCGCAATCTGCAACAGAAATACGGGCTGGCCTATCTGTTCATCAGCCATGACCTGAAAGTGGTCCGTGCCATGTCGCACAACGTGATCGTCATGCGAAACGGCGATGTGGTCGAAATGGGCGCGGCAGAGGATTTGTTCGAAAACGCCCAGACCGACTATACCCGCGAATTGATCGCAGCGGCGGGCTGAGAACAGCCCGCCCGGTGTCGCGCGTCAGGCGCTGGCTTTTTCTCGCGCCGATGACTGGGGCACAGGCCCGCGCAGTTCTTCATAGTGATCAAAGCTCAGCTTGACCCACCCAGTTCCACGTGTGGCACTGGCAAGGGTGCGGTGCAGCTCGTCCTCGGCAACGGCGGGCAACTGGGCGTTGAATATCTCCCAGCCCGTTGCATTCGGGTTGCCCTCAAATCCCAGAACCTGCCCCTGAAGGGTGCTGATCGTTGGTACGAGATCGCCCACAAAAGCCGAGGGTAAGTGTATCTCGGCGCTCAGGATCGGTTGCAGGACCACAGGTTTGGCTTGCGGCAATGCCTCGCGCACGGCGTTCTTGCCTGCGGTCCGGAAGGCGTAATCCGAACTGTCCACATTGTGGTGTTTGCCATCGCTCAGGGTCACTTTGACATCAACCACCGGAAAGCCCTCGGGGCCTTGTTCCAATGCGTCCTTGGCCCCGTGTTCCACCGACGGGATGTAGTTTTTGGGAACGGCACCGCCCTTGACCACTTCATCGAACTGGAACCCCGATCCGCGCGGCAATGGCGCGACCGATATTACCACATCCGCGAATTGCCCCGCGCCGCCGGATTGCTTGCGATGGCGATGGCGATGCTCAACCGTTGCGCGGATGGTTTCGCGATAGGCGGTTTCCACCTGTTCCGCCTCGATCTCGATCCCGAAATCCTCTGCCAGCTTGGCGGTCACGCGGCGCATATGTTGCGGACCTTGCGAGCCCAGAATCGAATGGCCGCTCATCTCATCCTGTTGCAGATGCAGGCCCGGATCGATTTCGGCCAGACGGCTCAGGGCGTTTGACAGGCGCACATCGTCCCGCTCATGCGCGGGCGAGACGACTTGACGATGCGCAACCGGATGAGAAGACGCCCATTCTGGCAACTCTGTCGCGGAGGAACTGTCATAAATGTATCCGGGGTTGAGGTGATCGGATTTGACCGCCAGTCCGATCTGCCCGGCCTCCAGCGCGGCGATCTGGGTCTTGGCGTCCAGTGTTGTCAGGTTGCCGACCGTTTCACCGCCCAACGCCTCATGGGCTTTTACCCCGTCCCCAAGGCCGCGCAGAACGATGATCTTTCCGATATGCTTTTTGACATCCGCAAAGCCCGCGATGGCACGGGCGTTTTCGGCGGCCTCGTCTCGTCCGGCGGCGATATCAAACTCGGGGGCCTCATGACGCAGTGCTTTCATCAGGCGCGTCAGCCCGTTGCCGTGGCTTGCGGCGCCCAGACAGGCTGGGATCAACTGATGATTCTGCAAAACCTGCGCGGCCAGCTCATAAACCTCATCGCTTGGGGGCTGTTTGTCTTCAATCAATTGTTCCAGCAGGTGGTCATCGAAATCGGAAAGTGTCTCAAGCAACTCGGTCCGGGCTTCCTGCTCGCGATCCTCGACAGATTTGGGCAGCTCTATCAGGGCCGACGGCTGGCCCTCCTGATATTTCCACGCCCGTTCCGAGATCAGATCGACCGCGCCGATGATCGTGTCCCCCTCGCGGATCGGAACCTGACGCAGGGCGATGTGGTGCGTGCAGTAGGTTTGCAGCGCCGCGATGATGTCGCGGATGCGGCCATTGGGGTTGTCCATGCGGTTGATGAAAAGAAAACAGGGAATGCCTGCCTCTTCCACCAGCCGAAGATACGGCGCACACAGCACGGCGGCATTTGGATCGGGCGGTACCACGATAACGGCTGCATCCGAGATCGCCATGGCTGGGCCGACATACGCGAGGGAATCGCCACCCCCATCCACGTCGATCGCGCACCAGGGCTCGTCCAGGTAAGAAAAACCGTGCAAGTGCACGGTTCCGGAAACATCGAATGTGGTCGGGCGCCCGTCGAGACGGCTGATGGCCTCGACCAGGGTAGATTTGCCCGACTGGCTGGGCCCGAGGACGGTGAATACGCGCATGAGTGTTGTCCCTCTTTCAGGTTGCAGAATGGCTGCACGAAAAGGGCCGTCCGACGCAGTCGCGTCAGCTAGGACTGTCTGTAATTTGCCCGCCTCAGGCCGCAGGGCGAAACATCACCCCACAGCTTGAGTGTGGGAAAAACCGCAGGCGTGCGTCAAGCCCCCGATGTGTTTTGTACTCAACGGGCTGAATGTTGCCCGAAAAAAAGGTCAGATCGCCGAGCTGTGCCCGGCTTTGCTGAGGTCGTATGCGTCAAAGCTGCGGGCAACCATCCGGGTCAGCGCCCTCGCCTCGGGGGGGATGAACAGCCCTTCCTCGCTGATTTGCAGCAGCCCGTCGAATGAGGCGTTGGCGGCACGATACATCTCATTCAGCGCTGCGGCCGAGATATCGTGATCGCGCAGGATTTCAGCCGAATCGATCCGGAAATCGCACATCAGCGCTTCGATCAGACGGGCGCGCAGAATATCCTGACCTTTGAACAAGTGCCCGCGGGACGTCGAAAACTGCCCGTTGCGGATGGCTTTTGTATGGGCGGATGTGGCCGGGGCGTTCTGCGCATAGCCCTGTGGAAAGCGCGAGATCGAGCTGGCCCCGACACCGATCAACACATCGGCCTGATCGTCGGTATAACCCTGGAAGTTCCGCTTCAGACGACCCGTGCGCAGGGCCTGGGTCAGCCCGTCATCCTGCGTGGCAAAATGGTCGATGCCGATCTCGGCGTAGTTGTCCCACAGGAACAGGCGGCGGGCGGTGTCGAACAGTTCCAGCCGTTGTTCGGGCGTTGGCAGTGCGTCCGACGGGATCAGCTGCTGCCGTTTGGCCATCCACGGCACATGGGCGTACCCATAAAGCGCCACGCGGTCCGGGCTGAGCGACAGAAGCTTCTGCACGCTTTCCGTCATCCGGGCCTTCGTCTGGTGTGGCAGCCCGTAAAGGATATCCGCGTTCAGGCTGGCAATGCCACGTGCGCGGATCATGTCGATCGCGTCGCGCGTGGTATCGTAGCTTTGAATGCGGCCAATGGTCTTCTGGATTTCATCGTCGAAATCCTGCACTCCAATCGAGGCGCGGTTCATGCCTGCCTCTGCCAGCGCATCCAGACGCGCCTCGTCAATCTCGTTCGGATCGATTTCAACCGAAAACTCGGCGTCCGGCCCCATGGGGATGATCCCCAGAATGTGCTGTGCCAGATCGCGCATCAGCTGGGCGTTCAACAACGTTGGCGTACCGCCGCCCCAGTGCAGGCGCGACAGCACCACATCCGCGGGCAGGCGCGCCGCCAGCAGGTCCAGCTCGGCTTTTAGAACATCCACATATGCAATCACCGGATTGTCGGTTTGTGTGCCTTGCGTCCTGCAGGCGCAGAACCAGCACAGCCTGCGGCAGAACGGGACGTGGATATAAAGGGATATGGCGCTGCCGGGCTCGATTCCCGAAATCCAGTCGCCAAACATGTCCGCCCCCACGTCATTGTTGAAATGGGGCGCTGTGGGATAGCTTGTGTAACGCGGTACTTTCGCGTCAAAAAGTCCAAGCTTTGCCAATTGTGGTTTCACTATCATGACGATACCCTTAGGGGGCAGGCGACTTAGGTGCTTTGACGGAGATCAAGTGGAAACGCAGATGACAATAAAAGCACAGTTCGATCATTCAAATTGCGCAGACTGCCCGATACGACATCGCGCGGTCTGCGCCCGCTGTGACGCTGACGAGCTGGAAGCGCTTGATGCCATTAAGTATTACCGCAGTTTCGAAGCGGGTCAGACCATCATCTGGTCGGGCGACCAGATGAATTTTGTCGGTTCAGTCGTCGCGGGAATCGCGTCGCTGACACAAACGATGGAAGACGGGCGCACCCAGATGGTTGGTCTTCTCTTGCCCAGCGATTTCGTCGGTCGCCCGGGGCGCGACATTGCGCCTTACGATGTGCAGGCGACAACGGATGTCGTGATGTGCTGTTTCCGCAAGAAACCATTTGAAGAGCTGATGAACGAAACGCCACACATCGCGCATCGCCTGCTGCAGATGACGTTGGACGAGCTTGATGCTGCCCGTGAATGGATGCTGGTTCTGGGTCGCAAGACAGCGCGCGAAAAAATCGCCAGCCTGATATCGATCATTGCCCGCCGGGATGCGTCGATTGGTCAAAAGGGCCTGTCGGGACCGATCGTGTTCGATCTGCCCCTGACCCGAGAGGCCATGGCGGATTATCTGGGACTTACGCTTGAGACGGTCAGCCGCCAGATCTCAGCTCTGAAAAAGGACGGTTTGATCTTGCTGGAAGGCAAACGTCACGTGACCATCCCCGATCTTGGCCGGCTCATGGAAGAAGCAGGCGACGATTCCGATGGCGGGTTTCTGGTCTGACCGGTCTTTCGCTCGGCAGAACTCGCTTACCGCGACCATCCGGTCGGTTCACGAACTAACATAGGAGTGTGGCATGGGGTTCAGCAGTCTGTTGGCAATGCTGTTCATTGGCGCAATCGCCGGATGGCTGTCGGGAAAGATCATGGAGGGCCGTGGGTTCGGCCTGATCGGCAACATTATCGTCGGCATCGTCGGTGCGTTCCTATCGGGCATGATCTTTCCGGCGCTAGGATTTTCTGTTGGCGGGGGCCTGTTGTCGTCGATCCTTTTCGCAACAATTGGGGCCGTGATCCTGTTGTTCCTGATCGGCCTCATTCGTCGGGGGTGAAAAAAGCCGCCTGTCGAGGCGGCTTTTTGCTTGTTTAGGTCAGTGCGCCAGGAACACCGGAACCGAGGATTGTTCCAGCATGTTCCGGGTCGCCCCGCCCAGAATGGCTTCGCGAAAGCGGGAGTGGCCATAAGCGCCCATCACAATCATGTCCGATTCGGTATCCGTCGCGTGGCGATTAAGGATATCCGAGACGCGGGTCATGGTCTTGCTGAGCACATCGATCTCGCATTTGACACCATGACGGGCCAGCATCTGGGACAGCATCCCACCCGGGTCCGACCGGTCTGGCCCATGCTGTGGTGGGTCAATAACCACAATACGGACGATCTCGGCCCGTTTGAGGAAGGGCAGGGCCCGCCGGATGGCGCACATGGCCTCGACGCTTTCGTTCCAGGCGATCATGATGTTGCCCGGCGCTTTCAACGGCGCGCCGCTGTCGGGAACCACAAGAACAGGGCAATGTCCTTCGAACATGGCCGCTTCGATAATGGGCTCGGCCTCGGCCCCCCGACCTTCACCATACGGATGTGGCAGGATCACAAGGTCGGAAAACCGGGCCCGGTGCGCGACGTGGCGCCCGATATCGGCAATTTGTGCAACGCCGTGTTCGGCGGACCAACGCACGCCGGATTTGCCGAGATAGTCATTGGCAAAGGCCAGCAAATCCTGTGCCTCGGCATTGGCCCGGTTCAGCGTTTCCTGAACGATCAAAGCATTGGCACCCGCATAATAGTAACCTGTCTGACTGCGATCGACGCCCAGACACAGGACTTCGGCATGGGCATCCTGAGCCTCGGCCAGGGCCACAATCTGCGCCAAAGCAGCCTGTGCAGTCTGCGTTTCGGTCATGACTGTGAGAAGAGATTTGTACGCCATTTTGACCTCATGGTTCGGGCAATTGGTCTCATGTGACCTGTTAGCCCTTTTCTACTACCATGCGTGTCATAGAAAACGCTGGACTGTCTTGATACAGATCAAAGCAATGAAGGTGGCCGTGCTTCAGAACGGCAGCCAGTCAAATGGGTTTCGCGCGTCATAAGAATCAAAAGCGCGCGGGGCATGGCAAAGGGACGCAATATGTCGAATTACATCAAGCTGATCGTGCTTGGTCTGATCGCGCTGTTTGCAGCGATCGGAACCAATTATGCACGCGATTTGGCGTATCAGGTACATGCGCTGCTGGTGATGCTCATCGCCGGTGGCCTGTTCATCTGGACGCTTCGAAACACAGACGAGCCAGATATTCAGATCGACCGCTCGGGCGAATACATGGATGGCGTGATCCGCTATGGCGTGATCGCAACTGCCTTTTGGGGCGTGATCGGGTTCCTCGCCGGGACGTTTATCGCGTTTCAGCTGGCGTTTCCGGTACTGAACTTCGAATGGGCGCAGGGTTATCTGAATTTTGGTCGTCTGCGTCCGTTGCACACTTCGGCGGTCATTTTTGCATTTGGCGGTAACGCATTGATCGCAACCTCGTTCTATGTGGTTCAGCGTACCAGCGCAGCGCGGCTTTGGGGCGGCAACCTCGCGTGGTTCGTGTTCTGGGGCTACCAGCTGTTCATCGTTCTGGCCGCAACCGGCTATGTGCTGGGCGGAACGCAGTCCAAGGAATATGCCGAACCTGAATGGTATGTCGATCTGTGGCTGACCATTGTTTGGGTCGCCTATCTGGCGGTCTACCTGGGTACGATCATCAAGCGGAAAGAACCCCACATCTATGTGGCCAACTGGTTCTACCTGGCCTTTATCGTCACCGTTGCCATGCTGCATCTGGTCAACAACATGACCATCCCGGTCAGCATCTGGGGTTCGAAATCGGTCATCGTCTGGTCAGGCGTGCAGGATGCCATGATCCAGTGGTGGTATGGCCACAACGCTGTGGGCTTCTTCCTGACCGCGGGTTTCCTGGGCATGATGTACTATTTCATCCCGAAACAGGCCGAACGCCCGGTGTTTTCGTACAAGCTGTCGATCATCCACTTCTGGGCGCTGATCTTCCTGTATATCTGGGCCGGTCCACACCACCTGCACTATACCGCGCTGCCTGACTGGGCGTCGACGCTGGGTATGGTGTTCTCGGTGATCCTGTGGATGCCGTCCTGGGGCGGTATGATCAACGGTCTGATGACGCTGTCGGGTGCCTGGGACAAGCTGCGCACCGATCCGGTGATCCGCATGATGGTCATCTCGGTCGGCTTCTACGGCATGTCCACCTTTGAAGGTCCGATGATGTCGATCCGTGCTGTGAACAGCCTCAGCCACTACACCGACTGGACCATTGGTCACGTGCATTCGGGCGCGCTGGGCTGGAACGGCATGATTACCTTTGGCGCGCTGTACTTCCTGGTGCCCGTGCTTTGGAAGCGCGAGCGTCTGTACTCGCTGCAGATGGTCAGCTGGCACTTCTGGCTCGCCACGATCGGCATCGTGCTTTATGCCGCGTCGATGTGGGTCACCGGTATCATGGAAGGCCTGATGTGGCGTGAAGTGGATGCAAATGGCTTCCTGGTGAACTCGTTCGCTGACACCGTGGCCGCCAAGTTCCCGATGTATGTGGTGCGTTCTCTGGGTGGCGTTCTGTTCGTCGCTGGCGCCGTGATCATGTGCTACAACCTGTGGATGACTGTGCGGAAAGCGCCGGCCAAAGAGGCCAGCCTGACCGTCGCGGTCCCTGCTGAATAGAGGGAGGGCCGGAGCAATGGCAATTCTCGACAAACATAAGATCCTCGAGACCAACGCGACCCTCCTGCTGATCTTCAGCTTTCTGGTCGTGACCATCGGTGGCCTGGTGCAGATCACCCCGCTGTTCTATCTTGAGAACACCATCGAGAAGGTGGAGGGCATGCGCCCTTACACCCCTCTCGAAATGGCAGGGCGTGAAATTTACATCCGCGAAGGTTGCTATGTCTGCCACAGCCAGATGATCCGCCCGATGCGGGACGAGGTCGAACGTTATGGCCACTACTCGCTGGCGGCTGAATCGATGTATGACCACCCGTTCCAGTGGGGATCAAAGCGTACCGGACCTGATCTGGCGCGTGTCGGTGGCCGCTATTCGGATCAGTGGCAGATGGACCACCTGCGCGACCCTCAGTCTGTGGTGCCTGAATCGGTGATGCCCAAATACGGCTTCCTCGAACATCGCAAGATCGACGGCAAGTATATCGGTGACATCATGGCGACCAATGCGGTTGTCGGCACCCCTTATACCGACGAGATGCTGGAAAACGCGGTTGCCGATTTCAGCGCGCAGGCCGACCCGGACAGTGACTACGACGGTCTGCTGGAGCGGTACGGTGACAAGGTCAACGTACGCAACTTCGATGGTCAGCCTGAACTGACCGAAGCCGACGCGCTGATCGCCTATCTGCAAATGCTGGGTACGCTGGTCGATTTCTCGACCTTTACCCCGGATGCAAGCCGTTAACAGGAGGGTGGGATGGAAGAATACACACTTCTTCGACAGTTCGCGGATAGCTGGATGCTGCTTGTGTTGTTTGCCTTCTTCGTTGGCATCGTGATCTGGGTTTTCCGCCCCGGTGCCAGCAAGGAATACAAGGACACTGCCAACATCCCCTTCCGGCATCAAGACAAACCCGCCACACCCAAGGAGGCGCGGCAATGAGCAAGACACCTGATAAACAGCCGGGCGATCCAAATACAACCGGGCACAGCTGGGACGGGATTGAGGAATTCGACAATCCCATGCCGCGCTGGTGGCTATGGACCTTCTACGCCACCATCTTCTGGGGCGTGATCTATACGATCATGTTTCCGGCCTGGCCCTTGGTCCACGGCGCGACAGCCGGTGTGCTGGGATGGTCAACCCGAGAAAACGTTCAGCAGGACATGGTTGCCTTCGAAGAGGCAAACGCGCCCTGGAACGCCAAGCTGGTGGAAACTTCGCTGGAAGACATCGCCAAGGATGCAGAACTGCAGCAATATGCCGTGAACTCGGGAGGTGCGGTGTTCCGGACCTGGTGCGCACAATGCCATGGTTCGGGTGCGCAGGGTGCGCCGGGTTTCCCGAACCTGTTGGATGATGCCTGGCTGTGGGGCGGAACGCTGGACGATATCGTTTACACCGTCAGCTACGGTATCCGGAACGAAGAAAGCGCCGATGCGCGCTATTCCGAGATGCCGGCATTTGGCGAAATCCTCGAACATGAGGAAATCACGCAGGTGGTCCAGTACGTCATGTCGCTGAGCAATGCCCAGACCGACGATGCGGCAGCGCAGGCAGGTAAAGTTGTCTTCGAAGACAACTGTGCGGCCTGCCACGGCGAGGATGGCACAGGCGATATCTTCCAGGGTGCGCCGAACCTGACTGACGCGATCTGGCTTTACGGTGGCAGTGAAGAAATGCTGACGGAAACCGTAACTTACAGCCGCTTTGGTGTCATGCCGAACTGGGATACCCGCCTGACCGAGGCGCAGATTCGCGCCGTATCTGCCTATGTCCACCAGTTGGGCGGCGGTCAGTAAGATCTAAAGAACACCTTCGGGCGGTTCGCCGCCCGAAGGCTGGGGCACCGGCTGTTCCATCTGTTCGCGCGTTTCCTGAACAGCCGGTGCTTTTTTCCCACAATAAGGCCACTTAAACCTGTGGTCCAGATTCAGGTTTACTGTTACCTGCGTCAAAAGTTGTTCGGATCCACCTCGCGCGGGTTTTTAATCCACCAATGACCTTCCGGCAGCCAACGGCGTTTGTGGCGACCCGGTTTTGGCACATCGCGAATATGCGGCGCATTGATCCGGGTTGCGGTCATGAAAGATCTGGCAAAAACGGTCAGCATGGTTGGTCTCCTCTGCAAGGGTATCTCTGCAATAAAGATTGACCTTTGAAGTGCTGAATGCGACTCAAATACCATTCCATAGTGTAAGTCAGGGTTACATATGAATTGGTTGTCGCTTCCCCCATTGGCCGCGCTGAGGGCGTTTGCGGCATTTGCTGAAAAACGCAACGTCGTCGAAGCTGGTGCTGCGTTGAACGTAAGCCATGCGGCGATTAGCCAGCAGTTGCGCGTACTTGAGAACCATCTGGGTGCTGCCTTGCTGGATCGAACAGGCAAGGCCCTGACCCTGACCGCCGATGGTGAACATCTGGCCCGAGCCCTGCAACTCGGGTTTGGCGCGATCGAGGCGGCAGTGGGGGATTTGGCGCGGTCTGGTCAGGACCGCCCGGTCCACGTGTCGCTGACATCCTCTTTTGCGGCCTCTTGGCTGATGCCGCGTCTACCGGCTTTTCGCGAAACCCATCCCGAGGTGAACCTGATCCTCGATCCCACTGCCGAAGTTGTTGAACTGCGACCGGGTGGGATCGACATTGCCATTCGATACGGCCCCGGCGGTTGGACCGGTGTGCAATCAGAGATGCTGTTGCAGTCGCCGGTGGTCATCGTCGCCGCTCCGAAACTGCTGGGTGAAAAGATGTCATGGACGCCGACCGAGCTGGCCCAACTGCCCTGGCTTGAGGAAATCGGCACCACCGAGGCGACGACCTGGCTGGCCGAACATGGTGCCGGTCCTGAACGCGGTGCGGGCCGGACCGAGCTGCCGGGAAACCTGGTACTGGACGGTCTGCGGGCCGGGCAGGGGGTCACTGTCACGGTGCGACATTTCGTCGAGCCTGACATCAAGGCCGGTCGTATTGTCGAGCTTTATGCAGAGCCGGATACGCGCGGATACCATATTGTGACGCCAAATTCGCCACTTAGACCAGCTGTCAGAACTTTTGTGACGTGGTTGAGGCGTCAGGCACGGGAAATGTGATAAAAGGTGTCTGTACGATGCGCGTTTTGACCCATGTCAAAGTTGCTATGCACGTGATCTGGAAGAACACACACTCAGAAGAGCCAGTACCGGAGCCAGCCTGTGAGCGATTCCAACCCCACCCCCAGCCTATACGCCGCACGAGAACCGATCTTTCCAAGGCGCGTTTCTGGGCCATTTCGGAACCTGAAATGGATCATCCTTATCGTGACACTGGGCATTTACTATGTAACGCCCTGGATAAGATGGGATCGCGGCCCCAGCTTGCCGGATCAGGCCGTCCTGCTGGATTTGGCAAACCGACGCTTCTATTTCTTCTGGATCGAAATCTGGCCGCACGAGTTCTATTTCGTGGCGGGCCTGCTGATCATGGCGGGGCTAGGTCTGTTTCTATTCACATCTGCGCTGGGGCGGGTCTGGTGCGGGTATGCCTGCCCGCAAACGGTCTGGACTGACCTTTTCATTCTGGTCGAGCGCTGGATCGAAGGCGACAGAAACGCCCGTTTGCGCCTGCATCGTCAGGAAAAGCTGGATTTCCGCAAGGCTCGGCTCCGGTTGACGAAATGGGTGACCTGGTTCCTGATCGGCCTGGCCACCGGCGGTGCCTGGGTGTTTTATTTTGCGGATGCGCCGACGCTGCTCCGCGATCTTGTGACGGGCAACGCGCATCCCGTCGCTTACACGACGATGCTGGTTCTGACTGGCACGACCTTCTTTTTCGGCGGGTTCGCCCGCGAACAGATTTGTATCTACGCGTGTCCTTGGCCGCGCATTCAGGCCGCGATGATGGATGAAGACACGCTGGTCGTGGGATACCGCGAATGGCGTGGTGAGCCGCGCGGCAAAGGCAAGCGAACAGCTGATTCCGAGTTGGGGGATTGCATCGACTGCATGGCCTGCGTGAATGTCTGCCCTGTCGGAATCGATATCCGCGATGGTCAGCAGCTTGAATGTATCACCTGTGCCCTGTGTATCGACGCGTGTGACGACATGATGGCCAAGATCGGCAAACCGCGCGGGCTGATCGATTATATGGCGCTCAGCGACGAGCCGCGCGAACGCTCGGGACAACCGCCCAAGAATGTCTGGAAACACATCTTCCGGCCCCGTACGATCCTGTACACCTCGTTGTGGTCACTGGTGGGGGTTGCGCTGCTGTTCGCCCTGTTCATTCGCTCTGACATCGATCTGACCGTAGCACCCGTGCGCAACCCGACCTTTGTCACCCTGTCGGATGGCACCATTCGAAACACCTATGACGTCAGGCTGCGCAACAAGCACGGTGAGGACCGCCTGTTCAAATTGTCTCTGGCGGGCGATCCGTCGATGCGATTGGAAATTGAGGGAACCAAGATAGATACTGTGAATGTCACGGCGGATACGGCACAATTGACCCGTGTATATATCGTGGCATCCCGTGACAGCGGTCCGGCGGCAGCAGAAGCGACGCCAGTGCGGATCTGGGTCGAAGACCTCAGCAGCGGCGAACGTGCTTACAAAGACACCACGTTCAACGGACGGGGGAACTGATCATGGCCGAACGTAAATTCACCGGAAAGCACGCTTTGGCGGTGTTTGTCGGTGCCTTTGGCGTGATCATCGCGGTGAACCTCGTGCTGGCTTATAATGCGGTGAAGACGTTTCCGGGACTGGAGGTCAAGAATTCCTACGTTGCCAGCCAGGAGTTCAACGATCGCCTGAAAGAGCAGCAGGCATTGGGCTGGACGGTTCGGGCAGAAACCAAAGGTGGCCTTCTGATCCTGCATATTACGGACGCGACCGGCGCGCCGGTTCAGGTCAGCGAATTGCAGGCGGTGGTTGGCCGCGCAACCCATGTGCGGGACGATTTCGCACCGGATTTCACCTTTGACGGCGCGGCCTATGCCACTCCGGCCATGCTGGGCAAGGGCAACTGGAATATCCGGCTGGTCGCGCGTGACGGCAATGGTGCCGAGTTTTCGCAGCGCGTTCCGCTGTATGTGAAAGGGTAACCGATGACGGCGCAGCTTTCATCCGGTACAGCGGCATGTCCGGGGTGTCTTGCAGCACCAGCAGAACCCGTGCGCCCGATTCCGGAAGATGTGCAGATTGCCTTGTCCTTGCCGGGCATCCACTGCTCGGCCTGTATCACGACGGTCGAACGTGAACTGAACGCCCATCCCGGTGTCGAAGACGCGCGGGTCAACCTGACTCTGAAACGGGCGATGATCAAAGCCGCGCCGGAAACCCGAGCGGCCGATCTGATCCCGGTGCTTGAACGGGCAGGTTTCGAAGCGCACGAGCTTGACCCCGGCGCTTTGTCGGCAACACAGGCGGACAAGGCGGGGCGTGACCTGCTGATGCGACTGGCCGTCGCCGGGTTTGCTTCCATGAACGTGATGCTGTTGTCGGTGTCGGTCTGGTCCGGCGCAACAGACGCGACGCGTGACATGTTCCACTGGATCTCCGCTGCAATCGCGCTGCCTGCCATTGCCTTCTCGGCGCAACCGTTCTTTGCCAACGCTTGGAGCGCCCTGCGGGTGCGGCGGCTGAACATGGATGTGCCGATCACGCTGGCGATCCTGCTGGCGCTGGTCACATCCCTGTGGGAGACCGCACTGAGCGGAGAGCATGCCTATTTCGATGCCGCGCTGACCCTGACATTCTTCCTGCTGGCGGGCCGATATCTGGACTACCGCACCCGCGCCGCAGCCCGATCCGCGGCAGAAGAGCTTACCGCTCTGGAAGTGCCGCGCGCCATCCGCATCGTGGACGGGCTAGAGGCCGAAGTTGCGGTGGCCGATCTGAAGGTTGGTGATCTGATCCTTGTGCGCCCCGGTGGCCGAATGCCGGTGGACGGTCAGATCGTGTCTGGCCAATCCGAACTGGACCGCTCGCTGTTGACGGGGGAAACCCTGCCGGTGTTTGCCGAAGCCGGCCAGCTGGTCAGTGCGGGCGAGGTCAACCTGACAGGTCCGCTAACCCTGCGCGCCACAGCAGTGGGGCAGGATACGTCGCTGCACCGGATGGCGGATCTGGTGGCCATCGCTGAATCGGGGCGGTCCCGCTATACCTCGCTGGCCGACAAGGCCGCCAAGCTTTATGCGCCCGGTGTCCACATCCTTTCGGCGCTCAGCTTTGTGGGGTGGTACATCTATTCGGGCGATTTGCGCACCGCTCTGAACATCGCCGCGGCGGTTCTGATCATCACCTGTCCCTGCGCCTTGGGTCTGGCTGTTCCGGCAGTGACCACCGCTGCCTCGGGCCGGTTGTTCCGCAAGGGTATGCTGATCAAGCACGCAACCGCGCTCGAACGGTTGTCCGAGACCGACACCGTGGTGTTCGACAAGACGGGCACGCTGACCTCGGGTGCGCCGGAACTGGTCAATCTTGGCGATCACGCCCGCGCGCAGGTCGAGGTTGCGCTGGCCCTGACCGAGGCCTCTGCGCATCCCTTGTCCGTGTCATTGGCCAAAGCCGCGCGACAGGCCGGGATCAAGCCTGCAAATGTTCGGGACATAACCGAAGTGCCGGGATACGGCACCCAAGGGGAATACCGCGGTCAACGCGTTCGTTTGGGCCGGGCCGCATGGCTCGGCGCACAGCAGGGCGCGGAAACGTCTGCCTGGCTTGCAATTGGCGACGATGCGCCCTTGGCGTTCCGCTTCTCGGACGCGTTGCGCCCAGGCGCGGCCGAGGCGGTGGAAGCGTTGCGCGCGTCAGGCAAGCACGTGCTGTTGATCTCGGGGGATTCGAAGGGCGCCGTGCAATCTTTGGCCGAGAAGCTGGGAATAACGGATTGGGTCGCCGAGGCTTTGCCGCAGGACAAGGCACAGCGCATTCAGGACCTCAGGGATCAGGGCCGCAAAGTTCTGATGGTGGGGGACGGCCTGAACGACACGGCTGCATTGGCGGCGGCACATGTGTCGATCTCTCCGGCCTCGGCGTTGGATGCGGCGCGGGTTGCCTCGGACATCGTTCTTCTGGGCAATGACCTTCTGCCCATTGCGGATGCCTGCGATACGGCCATCAAGGCCACCCGTCGCATCCGCGAGAACTTCCAGATCGCAACCGTTTACAACGTGATTGCCGTTCCGCTGGCCGTGATCGGACTGGCAACACCGCTGATCGCGGCCTTGGCGATGTCGACCTCTTCAATTACCGTATCGCTGAACGCATTGCGGCTGAGGTAACCCTGATGGAAGTGCTTGCCTATCTGATCCCGATATCCCTGTTTCTGGGGGGCGTTGGTCTGGTCGCCTTTATCTATACCGTTCGTTCCAATCAGTACGAAGACCCCGATGGCGACGCGCGCCGCATCCTGAGTGACGAGTGGGACGACAAACCCAAACCCTGACCAATCGCCCGATATGCGCAGAGTTCATCCAAGCGCCCTTGAAATTGCCGCAATGCCCGGCTATGTCCGGCCCATCCGCAAGCAGAGAGAACACGCCAAATGGCCACCACCAACCCGATCCAGTTCATTCAGCAAGTCCGTGCCGAAGTTTCCAAGGTCGTCTGGCCGACCCGGCGCGAAGTGCTGTTGACCACGGTCATGGTCTTCATCATGGCGGCGCTGACAGCTGTGTTTTTTGCTTTGGTCGATCTGGGTATCCGGGGCGGCCTTCAGCTGGTTCTGGGCGCTTTCGGCTAAGCCGGTTCAGGCGGGGGCAAATACGACTGCCCCTTGCACCTCGCGCGATGTCAGAGTAGGTGACGCATATTCGGAATGGGCGTGTGGCGATTCGGGCCGCGCGCCGCTTTTTATTCCGGATAACGTGACAGGATTTAAATGACGGGTGTGTCCGCAAGATGTGATACCCCGAAGACAAACAAGGACGACAGGTTCATGGCGAAACGGTGGTACTCGGTCAGCGTTCTTTCGAATTTCGAAAAGAAGATCGCAGAGCAGATCCGCACGTCGGTGGCTGAACAGGGCCTTGAGAACGATATCGACGAAGTTCTGGTGCCCACCGAAGAGGTGATCGAAGTGCGCCGGGGCAAGAAGGTCACCACCGAACGCCGCTTTATGCCGGGTTACGTGCTGGTGCATATGGAAATGTCGGATCAGGGCTATCACCTGATCAACTCGATCAACCGCGTCACCGGCTTTCTGGGCCCGCAAGGTCGCCCGATGCCGATGCGCGACGCCGAGGTGAACCAGATCCTCAACCGCGTTCAGGAAGGCGAAGAAGCGCCCAAGCTGATGATCACTTTCGAGATCGGCGAAAAGGTCAAGGTCAACGACGGCCCGTTCGAGGATTTCGACGGCATGGTCGAGGGCGTTGACGACGAGGCGCAAAAGCTGAAGGTTTCGGTGTCGATTTTTGGCCGCGAAACCCCGGTCGAGCTGGACTTCACGCAGGTCACCAAGCAAAGCTAAGCGTTCTGCCAGAGAAATTCGAAACGCCGCGATGTCAAAGCATCGCGGCGTTTTCAGTTTCAGCCCTACACGGGCCGATACAGTTTTCAAATGGGCTTACTGCGACTGAACCATGGCTGCGCGCAAAAGCTGCGGGCGGTCGGTCTGGGATGGCAGGAAAACCGCCTGCGACCCGGAATCCAGCGCCGAAAGGCTTGCATCATACCACTGCATCGCAAGGTCGCGGCGCGCCTGGACACCAAAGCCTTCGCGCAGGTGGTGACCGACCAGTTCTCCGTATGCGGGTTCACCCATGGCAACCAGCATCAGCGCGGAGCCAACCGCGGTATCCATGTTGTCCTGACGATATCCCATCGCAAGGCAGACCTTGCTGGTCGCGGCAAGATCAGCAGGGCTTAGACCCGAATCCAAGGCAAGCTTGCGCACTTGGGTTTCAGCCTCTGATTTCGAGTTGATAGACAGCGCGTCAACTTGCGGTGCCAGCATGTCGCCATAGGCGGCGCACTGGGCTGCGACCTGATCGGGTGTAAGGCCCTGGATGTCCTGCATCAGTTCTTCACCCTGTGCCATCGCATAGCTGCGGGCAAGGCAGAATTGCTCGCTGAGCGCAAAGTCAGGATCGGACATGTTCGACAGGGTCGTATAGCCGCCATTGGTCGACGTTTGCAGCATGACCCCGCTGCACCGATTGGCTAACGATGGGCCTCCGGTACCGCCGGAAAACAGGCTCGGCAGGCTGGCTGTCGTAGCTTCAGCGGCGCTTGTTGCGGGTTCGGCCTGTTGAGGCGTGATAACCGGGATGGCCGGGGCCTGGGTCTGAGGCGCCGCCGCCAAGGCAGAGCCGGTTTGCACCTGTTGCCGATAGGCCATCAAAAGCGGTTGACCCGAAAGCTGGGTTGCCGCCTGCCCACCGCTTGTCGCCCAGTAATAGGCCTGCATCAGAAAGTCATACTGATAGGGCTGGAAGTCATAGCCATTCACAGGATAGCCCATGGACACCTGATAGCGTTCGATCGCCGACCGGGTCCCATGCCCGACCTGCCCATCGACACGCCCGGCATTATAGCCGAAATAGTTGAGCGCGGTCTGTGTCTGCGCCCCTTGCGAGGTGGACGGAATGCCTGACCGGTAGGTCTGGCTTGAAGACCGGGACTTTTTCTTTTGCTGGTCCTTGCCGATCGCGTATCCGACGACCCCGCCAACGACAGCGCCGCCGATGAAGTCGCCCGCATCGGCCCGTGCGGTCTGGGGAACGGACGCCGCAAAAGACAGTGCGGCGACAAGCATAGTTAATAAACGAATAATCATGACGAACCTCCGAACAAATTTGTTTTCCCCGATTATAGCACAGCCACAGCATGGCGCGGTTATTTATGCGGCGCAAGGAACGAAGCCACAGCAGTCTGTCGGTCGGGCGCCGGGTTCGCTCCGGTTTTTTCAAGCAAAATAAACCCTTAATATAGCGCGAAACCTCGTTTTACAGGCCACCTGGGATTTCCTGGGTTTGACCGGAATGACCAGCAATTTCCCGCCATGGCGCGTCGACGCCGGTGTTTATCGATTTGAAACTCGATTCGGTGATCCCGAATTGAATGGCGGGCCACTTGCCAACCCCCATGATCCCCTGTAAACGCCGCCCCATCGTCTTCGGGCGAGATTCTCTCGTGGGAGGTTACCGGGATCGCGATCCCGGGCCGGACCACGCAACATAATCTGGGTGAGACGCGTTTCACCTTAGTTGAAAGGAAAACCAAATGGCCAAGAAGCTTGCTGGTACAATGAAACTGCAGGTTCCTGCAGGTCAGGCGAACCCGTCGCCGCCGGTTGGTCCGGCGCTGGGTCAGCGCGGCATCAACATCATGGAATTCTGCAAGGCGTTCAACGCCAAGACCGCAGATATGGAGCCCGGCGCGCCGTGCCCGACCGTGATCACCTACTATCAGGACAAGTCCTTCACCATGGACATCAAGACGCCGCCGGCGTCTTACTACCTGAAAAAAGCAGCTGGTCTGAAGCCGGTTGGCAAGCGGAACCGCCCTCGTGGAGCGGAAAATCCCGGTCGTGAAACGATCGCAACCGTGACCTCGAAGCAGGTTCGTGAAATCGCCGAAGCCAAAATGAAAGATCTGAACGCCAACGACATCGAAGGCGCAATGCAGATCATCCTGGGCTCGGCCCGCTCCATGGGCATCGAGGTGAAGTAAGATGGTAAAACTCGGTAAACGTACCCGCGCTGCGCGCGAAGCCGTCGCTGGCAAGGAAAACCTGTCGGTGGACGAAGCTGTTGCTCTGGTCAAGGCCAATGCAACTTCGAAATTCGACGAGACCATCGAAATCGCGATGAACCTGGGCGTTGACACCCGTCACGCAGACCAGATGGTGCGCGGCGTTGTCGGCCTGCCGAATGGCACAGGCAAAGACATGCGCGTTGCTGTGTTCGCACGTGGCGCGAAGGCTGACGAAGCGAAAGAAGCAGGCGCGGATATCGTTGGTGCAGAAGACCTGATGGAAACCATTCAGGGCGGCACCATCGAATTCGATCGTTGCATTGCAACCCCGGACATGATGCCGATCGTCGGTCGTCTGGGTAAGGTTCTGGGCCCCCGTAACCTGATGCCGAACCCCAAGGTTGGCACCGTGACCATGGATGTGAAAGCAGCCGTGGAAGCAGCCAAAGGCGGTGAAGTTCAGTTCAAGGCGGAAAAAGGCGGCGTTGTGCACGCAGGCGTTGGCAAAGCATCGTTCGATGACGCCAAGCTGGCCGAAAACATTCGCGCCTTCGTCTCGGCTGTTGCCCGGGCCAAGCCGTCGGGCGCCAAAGGCACCTACATGAAGAAAATCGCGCTGAGCTCGACCATGGGCCCCGGTGTGACCGTTGATGTGGCAGAAGCTTCGGGCGAATAATCCTGATCTACGCCAAAGCAATGTTGCGGGCGGTCCAATCGGACCGCCCGTTTTCGATTAGCTGAACGGCAACGCGGTATGGCTGGCAGTTTCGCCGGTCAGGGTAAAGAAACTCCGGTCTTCTATGGGCGTCCATTTTCCTATGCCCTTGTCCAGAGGTTCGGATGCAATGACCTTGCCGCCGTGGTCCAGCCCTTCCCCGAAATACAGGGACGGGCTGCGCTGGTCGCTGGAATATCGAAACGCATACAGGCTCTGTCCATCTGAAAAGGCGACGGCCATGCGATCCGGTTGCGTCCGATGACTGTCAAGCGCATCGATCTGACGCAGAGTTGCGACAACAGCGTCCTGCGGCGCATCATCCAGCCCGTTGGCCAGCAGCAGCAGAAACAGAAGCTCTGAATCCGTCGACCCGCGCCGCGCCGCATAAAGCTCGTCCGGCAGTGAGGATTCTAGCCGTCTGCGCAAACGCCCGAACTCTCCGATCTGACCATTGTGCATGAAGGACCATTTGCCAAATGTAAAAGGGTGGCAGTTTGCGCGCGACACTTCGCCGAATGTCGACGCGCGGACATGGGCCAGAAACAGCGAGGATTTTATCATCCTGCAAAGATCGACCAGGTTACCATCCGACCACGCGGGCAGGACATCCCTGTACAGGCCGGGACGATCCTGATCCGCGTACCATGCCATACCGAAGCCATCGCCATTGACGGCAAGCTTTGCCTCGGCCGCGTGCTGGCTTTGCTCCAGCAATGAATGCTGGGGCCGGATGACGATGTTTTCAAGCGGAATACTTGGTCCGCAATAGGCGGCAATTCTACACATTTTTTCTGCTTCGTCTTGTTTCTGAGAAAAATTGTCGGGTTATAGTCTTGAAGTTGGAACAATGTCACGAACTATTTTGCGCTCAACCCTGTAATTCGACCTAATCAATTGCTCGTCAGCGCACTTTATCTTGTTGTCTTGGTCATCCCTTGTTGCGTTTGATTTATCACAATTTACCTCTTGGAAACCCCGGCCATCTGTCCTAAGTAGACCTGCGGAATAAAGCGTGCGATTCGTCGTGCGCTTTATTTTGTTTCGTCCAAGACGGTGGGTGGTGCCATATGGCCCCTTAATTCCCTGCCTGAGACGGGTAAGACCAAAGAATTCTGAGGGTCCCACCCTCGGGCGAATTTTGGCCAATCCCGTAACAACGGACCTGAACGCCGGGGCGCAAGCCGCGGCAAATATGAGCCGGGGTGAGATCTCACCCCTAACTTGGAGAGAACTGTGGATAGAGCCCAGAAAGAGAAAGTGGTCGAGGAACTCGGCCAAATCTTCGAAAGCTCTGGCGTCGTAGTGGTTGCTCACTACGCCGGTCTGACAGTTGCCGAGATGCAGGACCTTCGCGCACGTGCCCGTGACGCGGGTGGTTCCGTGCGTGTTGCCAAGAACAGGCTCGCCAAAATCGCCCTCGAGGGTAAGCCGTGTGCAAGCATGGCCGACCTGCTGACAGGGATGACCGTTCTGACCTATTCCGAGGACCCCGTGGCAGCAGCCAAGGTGGCCGAGGACTTCGCCAAGGATAACAAGAAATTTGAAATCCTCGGCGGTGCTATGGGCGAGAACGCTCTGGACCGCAAAGGCGTTGAAGCCGTTTCGAAAATGCCGTCTCGCGAGGAGCTTATTGCTTCGATCGTGGGCTGCATTGGCGCACCTGCTTCGAACATCGCCGGCGCGATTGGCGCACCTGCAAGCAATATCGCAAGCATCCTTTCCACCATCGAAGAGAAGGCGGAAGCTGCGTAAGCGGTTGGCACTGAATGATCTGCGTAGGGTACCTACCCTGACGTTGGAACACACATTGTAAACGGAAAGAGCTGATAAAATGGCTGATCTGAAAGCACTCGCAGAAAGCATCGTGGGTCTGACCCTGCTGGAAGCACAAGAACTGAAAACCATCCTCAAAGACGAATACGGCATCGAGCCCGCAGCTGGCGGCGCCGTAATGGTCGCAGCAGCTGGTGGCGACGCCGGTGGCGCAGCTGAGGAAGAAAAAACCGAATTCGACGTCGTTCTGAAGAACGCCGGCGCTTCGAAAATCAACGTGATCAAAGAAGTTCGCGGCATCACCGGTCTGGGCCTGAAAGAAGCCAAGGAACTGGTCGAAGCTGGCGGCAAGATCAAAGAAGGCGTGTCGAAAGACGAAGCCGAAGACGTCAAAGCCAAGCTGGAAGCAGCTGGCGCCGAAGTCGAGCTGGCCTAAGCCTGGTCTCAGGCGCATCGCTGATGCGCCGAAAATTTTGGCTGGATCCGGAGAAATCCGGGTCCAGCCGAACCTGTCTTAGAAAGGGCCTCACGGAATGGGGAGTTTTCTAAGACACGGTTTTCGGATCGGGAGGCCGCCTTCGGGACGGTGGCCACGAATTGATCCGGACGTGTTGTCTCGATTGTGCAAGATGCCGGGGCCCGACGGTGTCTTTGCCCGCTGAGAACATCGAAAGGTGACATCTGACATGGCTCAAACGTTCCTTGGCCAGAAACGTCTTCGTAAATATTACGGCAAAATCCGCGAAGTGCTGGAGATGCCGAACCTCATTGAGGTACAGAAATCTTCTTATGATCTTTTCCTGCGCTCCGGCGATGCAGAACAGCCCACAGACGGCGAAGGCATCAAAGGCGTGTTCCAGTCGGTTTTCCCGATCAAGGATTTCAACGAAACCTCCGTTCTGGAGTTCGTGAAATACGATCTGGAAAAACCCAAATACGATGTCGAAGAGTGCATGCAGCGCGACATGACCTACAGCGCACCGCTGAAGGTTACACTGCGCCTGATCGTGTTCGATGTTGATGAGGACACCGGCGCGAAATCGGTAAAAGACATCAAAGAACAGGATGTCTTCATGGGCGACATGCCCCTGATGACCCCGAACGGCACCTTTGTCGTCAACGGCACCGAGCGTGTAATCGTCTCCCAGATGCACCGTTCGCCCGGCGTGTTCTTTGATCACGACAAGGGTAAAACCCATTCCTCGGGCAAGCTGCTGTTTGCCTGCCGCATCATCCCGTATCGCGGAAGCTGGCTGGACTTCGAGTTCGACGCCAAGGATATCGTGTTCGCCCGTATCGACCGCCGCCGCAAACTGCCTGTGACAACCCTGCTATATGCGCTGGGTATGGATCAGGAAGCGATAATGGACGCGTATTACAACACCGTTTCCTACAAGCTGGAAAAGAAGAAGGGCTGGGTCACGCCGTTCTTCCCCGAGCGTGTTCGCGGCACCCGTCCGACCTATGACCTGATCGACGCAAAATCAGGTGAGGTGATTGCCGAGGCAGGCAAGAAAGTCACCCCGCGCGCGGTCAAGAAGCTGATCGACGAGGGCACCGTCACCGAACTGCTGGTTCCGTTCGATCACATCGTTGGCAAGTTTGCCGCCAAAGACATCATCAACGAAGAAAACGGCGCGATCTATGTCGAAGCCGGTGACGAACTGACGCTGGAATATGACAAGGATGGCGACCTGATCGGCGGTACCGCGAAGGAACTGATCGACGCGGGCATCACCGATATCCCGGTTCTCGACATCGACAACGTCAATGTTGGTCCCTACATGCGCAACACCATGGCCGCAGATAAGAATATGGGCCGTGAAACCGCGCTCATGGATATCTACCGCGTCATGCGTCCAGGTGAGCCGCCCACCGTCGAAGCGGCGTCGGCCCTGTTCGACACCCTGTTCTTCGACAGCGAGCGGTATGACCTGTCCGCTGTTGGCCGCGTGAAGATGAACATGCGCCTGGCTCTGGACGCACCGGATACCCTGCGCACCCTGCGCCGCGAAGACATCGTGGCCTGCGTCAAGGCTCTGGTCGAACTGCGCGATGGCAAGGGCGACGTGGACGACATCGACCACCTCGGCAACCGTCGTGTGCGTTCGGTCGGCGAACTAATGGAAAACCAGTACCGCGTCGGTCTGCTGCGTATGGAGCGCGCGATCAAAGAGCGTATGTCGTCGGTCGAGATCGACACCGTCATGCCGCAGGACCTGATCAACGCGAAACCGGCTGCTGCTGCTGTGCGCGAATTCTTCGGCTCGTCGCAGCTGTCGCAGTTCATGGACCAGACCAACCCGCTGTCGGAAGTCACCCACAAACGCCGTCTCTCGGCGCTTGGCCCCGGTGGTCTGACGCGTGAACGTGCGGGCTTTGAGGTACGCGACGTGCACCCGACCCACTATGGACGGATGTGCCCGATTGAAACGCCGGAAGGCCCGAACATCGGTCTGATCAACTCGCTGGCCACCTTTGCCCGCGTGAACAAGTATGGCTTCATCGAAACACCTTACCGCGTTGTCAAGAACGCCGAGGTGACTGATGAGGTTCACTACATGTCCGCGACCGAGGAAATGCGTCATACCGTGGCGCAGGCGAACGCGACGCTGGACAAGAACGGCAAGTTCATCAACGATCTGGTTTCGACCCGTCAGGCAGGCGACTACACCCTTGCCCCGCGCGAGAATGTGGACCTGATCGACGTGTCGCCGAAGCAGCTGGTCTCGGTTGCTGCATCGCTGATCCCGTTCCTTGAAAATGACGACGCAAACCGCGCTCTGATGGGCTCGAACATGCAACGTCAGGCGGTTCCGCTGCTGCGGGCCGAGGCACCGCTGGTCGGGACGGGCATCGAGGAAAAGGTTGCGATCGACTCGGGCGCTGCGATTCAGGCGAAACGCGCCGGTATCATCGACCAGGTCGATGCCCAGCGTATCGTTATCCGCGCCACCGAGGATCTGGAACTGGGCGACGCTGGCGTTGACATCTATCGTCTGCGCAAATTCCAGCGTTCGAACCAGAACACCTGCATCAACCAGCGTCCGCTGATCAAGGTGGGTGACACCGTCCAGAAGGGCGAGGTCATTGCCGACGGTCCGTCGACCGATATGGGTGAACTGGCCCTTGGCAAGAACGTGGTCGTCGCGTTCATGCCGTGGAACGGCTACAACTACGAAGACTCGATCCTGATCTCGGAACGTATCGCGCGTGATGACGTCTTTACCTCGGTCCATATCGAGGAATTCGAAGTTGCCGCCCGTGACACTAAGCTGGGCCCGGAAGAGATCACCCGCGACATCCCGAACGTCGGTGAAGAAGCGCTGCGCAACCTCGACGAGGCGGGCATCGTTTACATCGGTGCGGATGTCGAGCCGGGCGATATTCTGGTCGGCAAGATCACTCCGAAGGGCGAAAGCCCGATGACCCCGGAAGAAAAGCTGCTGCGCGCCATCTTTGGTGAAAAAGCATCTGATGTGCGCGACACCTCGTTGCGCGTGAAGCCGGGCGATTACGGTACGGTCGTCGAGGTTCGCGTCTTCAACCGTCACGGTGTCGAGAAAGACGAGCGTGCGCTGCAGATCGAGCGTGAGGAAGTCGAACGTCTGGCCCGTGACCGGGACGACGAGCTGGCGATCCTTGACCGCAACATCTATGCGCGTCTGCAAGGTCTGATCCTGGGTAAAACCGCTGTCAAAGGCCCGAAAGGTGTCAAGGCAGGGTCGGTGATCACCGAGGATCTGCTGGACACCCTGACCCGTGGTCAATGGTGGCAGCTGGCGCTGGAAGACGAGCAGGACGCACAGATCGTCGAGGCCCTGAACGAGCAATACGAAGTGCAAAAGCGCGCTCTGGACGCCCGTTTCGAGGATAAGGTCGAGAAGGTCCGCCGTGGCGACGACCTGCCGCCGGGTGTGATGAAGATGGTCAAAGTCTTCATTGCCGTAAAGCGCAAGTTGCAGCCGGGCGACAAGATGGCCGGTCGTCACGGGAACAAAGGTGTGATCTCCAAGGTTGTTCCGATGGAAGACATGCCGTTCCTGGCCGATGGGACCCCGGTTGACTTCTGTCTGAACCCGCTGGGTGTGCCTTCGCGTATGAACGTCGGTCAGATCCTTGAAACCCACATGGGTTGGGCCGCGCGCGGTCTGGGTCTGAACATCGATGAGGCTCTGGGTGAATACCGCCGTTCTGGCGACCTGACCCCGGTGCGCGAGGCGATGAAGCTGGCCTATGGCGAAGATGTCTACGAAGAAGGCATCACCGGCATGGACGAGGAGACGCTGATTGAGGCAGCGGGCAACGTGACCCGCGGTGTTCCGATCGCAACCCCCGTCTTTGACGGTGCCAAAGAGGCTGACGTCAACGACGCGCTGGTGCGTGCGGGCTTCTCGCAAAGCGGTCAGTCGATCCTGTTCGACGGTCGTACGGGTGAGCAATTTGCGCGTCCGGTCACCGTGGGCATCAAGTACCTACTCAAACTGCACCACCTGGTGGACGACAAGATCCACGCGCGTTCGACCGGGCCCTATAGCCTGGTGACCCAGCAGCCGCTGGGTGGTAAGGCGCAGTTCGGTGGTCAGCGCTTTGGTGAGATGGAAGTCTGGGCTCTGGAAGCTTATGGCGCCGCCTACACCCTGCAAGAGATGCTGACGGTGAAATCGGATGACGTCGCCGGTCGGACCAAGGTCTATGAGTCGATCGTCAAGGGCGAGGATAACTTTGAAGCGGGCGTACCGGAATCGTTCAACGTTCTGGTGAAAGAAGTCCGCGGCCTCGGCCTGAATATGGAACTCCTGGATGCGGAGGTTGAGGAGTAAGGGCTCAGCCCTTCCTCCCGTCCCCCCTTCCGCAAAATTTGAGGTATCAAAATGAACCAGGAAATCACCAACAACCCGTTCAACCCGCTGACGCCCCCGAAGGTCTTTGACGAAATCAAAGTCTCGCTGGCGTCGCCCGAACGGATCCTGTCTTGGTCCTATGGTGAGATCAAGAAACCCGAAACCATCAACTACCGGACGTTCAAGCCTGAACGTGACGGTCTGTTCTGTGCACGTATCTTTGGCCCGATCAAAGATTACGAATGTCTGTGCGGCAAATATAAACGGATGAAGTATCGCGGCGTTGTCTGCGAAAAATGCGGCGTGGAAGTCACCCTGCAAAAAGTCCGCCGCGAGCGTATGGGCCACATCGAACTGGCCGCGCCCGTTGCACACATCTGGTTCCTGAAATCGCTGCCGTCCCGCATCGGTCTGATGCTGGACATGACGCTGCGCGATCTGGAACGCGTTCTGTACTTTGAAAACTACGTCGTTATCGAGCCCGGTCTGACCGACCTGACCTACGGCCAGATGCTGACCGAAGAAGAGTACATGGACGCGCAGGATGCCTTTGGCATGGACGCGTTCACCGCCAATATCGGTGCCGAAGCCATCCGTGAGATGCTGGCCCAGATCGATCTGGAAGCCGAAGCCGAGCAGCTGCGCGCTGATCTGGCCGAAGCCACAGGCGAACTGAAGCCCAAGAAGATCATCAAGCGTCTGAAGGTTGTTGAATCCTTCCTCGAGTCGGGCAACCGACCTGAATGGATGGTCATGACCGTGATCCCGGTCATCCCGCCGGAACTGCGTCCGCTGGTTCCGCTGGATGGTGGCCGTTTCGCGACGTCGGATCTGAACGATCTCTATCGCCGTGTGATCAACCGGAACAACCGTCTGAAACGTCTGATCGAACTGCGCGCGCCTGACATCATCGTCCGCAACGAAAAGCGGATGTTGCAGGAATCCGTGGACGCTCTGTTTGACAACGGCCGTCGTGGCCGCGTGATCACCGGCGCCAACAAGCGCCCGCTGAAATCGCTGTCGGACATGCTGAAAGGCAAGCAGGGCCGCTTCCGTCAGAACCTTCTGGGGAAACGCGTCGACTTCTCGGGCCGTTCGGTCATCGTGACTGGTCCGGAGCTTAAGCTGCACCAGTGTGGCCTGCCCAAGAAGATGGCGCTGGAACTGTTCAAGCCGTTCATCTACTCGCGCCTTGAAGCCAAGGGTCTGTCTTCGACCGTGAAACAGGCGAAGAAGCTGGTCGAGAAAGAGCGTCCCGAAGTGTGGGATATTCTCGACGAGGTGATCCGCGAACACCCTGTCATGCTGAACCGTGCGCCGACGCTGCACCGTCTTGGCATTCAGGCGTTCGAACCGGTTCTGATCGAAGGCAAAGCCATTCAGCTGCACCCGCTGGTCTGTTCGGCCTTCAACGCCGACTTCGACGGCGACCAGATGGCCGTTCACGTCCCGCTGAGCCTTGAGGCACAGCTGGAAGCCCGCGTTCTGATGATGTCGACGAACAACGTTCTGTCGCCTGCAAACGGCGCGCCGATTATCGTTCCGTCGCAGGACATGATCCTGGGCCTGTACTATGTGTCGCTGGAACGTGCCGGCATGCCGGGCGAAGGCAAGGTCTTTGGTTCGATCGACGAAGTTCAGCACGCGCTGGACGCGGGTGAGGTGCATCTGCACACCAAAATCACCGCGCGGATCACGCAGATCGACGAAGAAGGCAACGAAGTTCAGAAGCGCTATGAAACCACTCCGGGCCGTCTGCGTCTGGGGGCCCTGCTGCCGATGAACAACAAGGCGCCGTTCGATCTGGTCAACCGCCTGCTGCGGAAGAAAGAAGTGCAGCAGGTGATCGACACCGTCTACCGCTACTGCGGTCAGAAAGAGTCGGTTATCTTCTGTGACCAGATCATGTCGATGGGCTTCAAAGAAGCGTTCAGGGCGGGCATCTCGTTCGGCAAGGACGACATGGTCATTCCTGATGACAAGTGGGGCATCGTTGATGACACCCGCGATCAGGTGAAAGATTTCGAACAGCAGTACATGGACGGCCTGATCACTCAGGGCGAAAAGTACAACAAGGTTGTCGATGCCTGGTCGAAGTGTAACGACCGCGTGACCGAGGCGATGATGAGCACCATCTCGAACGTCGCCAAGGCCGAAGACGGGTCGGACATGGAGCCGAACTCGGTTTACATGATGGCTCACTCCGGTGCGCGGGGCTCGGTCACTCAGATGAAACAGCTGGGCGGTATGCGGGGCCTGATGGCCAAGCCGAACGGTGACATCATCGAGACGCCGATCATCTCGAACTTCAAGGAAGGTCTGACCGTTCTTGAATACTTCAACTCGACCCACGGTGCCCGTAAAGGTCTGTCGGATACCGCTCTGAAAACCGCGAACTCGGGTTACCTGACCCGTCGTCTGGTGGACGTGGCACAGGACTGCATCGTTCGCGAGATCGACTGCGGCACTGAACGCGCGATCACGGCCGAAGCTGCGGTCAACGATGGTGAAGTTGTCGCCTCGCTGGCCGAGCGTATTCTGGGCCGCGTGGCTGCCGATGACATCCTGCGTCCGGGCACGGAAGAGGTGCTCGTGGCCGCGGGTCAGCTGATCGACGAACGGATGGCGGACATCATCGATGAGGCTGGCGTTCAGTCGACCCGTATCCGCTCGCCTCTGACCTGCGAGTCCGAGGAAGGCGTCTGTGCCACCTGTTACGGTCGTGACCTTGCTCGCGGTACCATGGTGAACACGGGTGAGGCTGTCGGCATCATCGCCGCCCAGTCCATCGGTGAACCCGGTACACAGCTGACGATGCGGACCTTCCACATCGGCGGTGTTGCGCAAGGTGGTCAGCAGTCGTTCCAGGAAGCAAGCCAAGCCGGCAACGTATCCTTCGAGAACCCGCAGATCCTGGTGAATGCCGCAGGCGAAAGCCTCGTCATGGGCCGGAACATGAAGCTGGTGATCAAGGACGATCACGGCGAAGAGCGTGCCAACCACAAGCTGGGCTACGGCTCCAAGCTGTTCGTCAAGGAAGGCGCGAAAGTGTCCCGTGGCGACAAGCTGTTCGAATGGGATCCCTACACCCTGCCGATCATCGCCGAGAAAGCCGGTACCACCAAATACGTCGACCTGGTTTCGGGCCTTGCCGTCCGTGACGAGACCGACGAAGCAACCGGCATGACCCAGAAGATCGTGATTGACTGGCGCGCGGCCCCCCGTGGCAGCGACCTGAAGCCCGAGATCATTCTGGTCGGTGACGATGGCGAACCGGTCCGCAACGATGCGGGCAACCCGGTTCACTATCCGATGTCGGTGGATGCGATCCTGTCGGTCGAAGATGGCCAGAAGATCGAAGCCGGTGACGTTGTCGCGCGTATTCCGCGTGAAGGTGCCAAAACCAAGGACATCACCGGTGGTCTGCCGCGTGTGGCCGAACTGTTCGAAGCCCGCCGTCCGAAAGATCACGCGATCATCGCAGAAGCCGATGGTTACGTGCGCTTTGGCCGCGACTACAAGAACAAGCGCCGCATCACCATCGAACCGGCTGACGAGTCACTGGAGCCCATCGAGTACATGGTACCCAAGGGCAAGCACATCCCTGTTGTCGAAGGCGACTTCGTACAGAAGGGCGACTACATCATGGACGGTAACCCGGCTCCGCATGACATCCTGTCCATCATGGGTGTCGAGGCGCTGGCGAACTACATGATCGACGAAGTGCAGGATGTGTATCGTCTGCAAGGCGTGAAGATCAACGACAAGCACATCGAAGTCATCGTGCGCCAGATGCTGCAGAAGTGGGAGATCCTGGATTCAGGCGACACCACCCTGCTGAAAGGCGAACATGTCGACAAGCAGGAGTTCGACGCAGCCAACGAAAAGACCATCGCTCGCGGTGGTCGTCCGGCACAGGGCGAGCCGATCCTTCTGGGGATCACCAAGGCCTCGCTGCAAACGCGTTCGTTCATCTCGGCCGCGTCGTTCCAGGAAACCACCCGCGTACTGACCGAAGCGTCCGTGCAGGGCAAAAAGGACAAGCTGGTTGGTTTGAAAGAGAACGTCATCGTTGGTCGCCTGATCCCTGCCGGTACAGGTGGGGCCACACAGGCCGTCCGCCACATCGCGCAGTCGCGCGACAATGTGGTGATCGAAGCCCGCCGGGAAGAGGCCGAAGCGGCCGCTGCCCTGGCTGCGCCGATCATGGATGATGATCTGGTCGGGGATGAGCTGGATGTTCTGGTGGAAACACCCGAAAGCCGCGAGTAATCGCCCGATTGACAAGTTAAGGAAGGCCCCGCGATTTCGCGGGGCCTTTTGTTTTTGCAGGGTTGAAACGCGCGCCACACTTAGGGCAGTTCCAGACCACTGGCATATCGCGCTTGCTGTATGAGACCTGCAATAACAGCAGGGTTTTTCTGATTTAGCCTAAACTGTGCTACCATCCGCCTTGAATTCACACAGGTGACGGGGGTGGATGATGAGAGCTGTCACAAAGCTGTCGCGCGTAATTTCGGTTTTCGGTCTGGGCCTGATGGCCGCCTGCACGGATTATGCCTATGTAGGGATGCCGCCGGGCCAGCCATCGCGCGAGATCGTGATCCCGAACGGCACGACGCGCCTGATCCCGATATCCGGCTCGATCGTCGGGCTGGCTTATGATGAGCCGAGAAGGCGGATCTTTCTGCGCAATCTTCCCGGTACCCAGCTACAGGAGCTTGACCGAAATGGCCGTGTCCTGCGTACCTTTGCGGCACAGCGGGTTCCGGCCGGATGCGGTGGCATCACACCTGACGAGTTCCCCATAAAAGAATGCGGGCTGGCCATTCGGGGAGGCGATGGGCATCTGTTCCTCGACCATCCGAACGGGGTGATGATCGCGGAACTGACCCGCGACGGGCAATTCGTGCGCAACATAACCCTCAGCCAGCCACAGGGGCCGATTGGCGGGCTGGCCTTTGATGAAACGACCGGCACGCTTTATGTGCTGTTCATCCGCAATCGCCTGATCGCCGAGGTGGATTTGAACGGCACGGTTCTAAGGACGATCCGCGCGACCAATCCATCGGTCGGCGCAGCGGTGCAGATCGAACGCTTTGGCCTTGGCATCAACTCCAAACGCCGCGAGCTTTATGTTGCGCTTCAGAACGGCAACCAGCTTGGCGTTCTGGACATGTCCGGTGGGTTGATTGCAACGCACACGCTCAGCGCCGGGGTGGCTGTGGAAGGTATCGGAGGCGGTCGGGTATCCGGTCTTTGATACGGGCACAGCGGGCGGTTTCGACACGCTCCGCACGCGTCAGAGCGCAATTCTTGCGTTGATCTGATTTGATGCGTTGACAGGCGGCTGTCCGATTGGGCCAATGGCCCGATCACTCTGCGCAGGGCCATATCTGACATGAACCCAAACACCAAAGGTGCCTTGCTGATGATGGGCAGCATGGCGGCCTTCACCCTGAACGACACTTTGGTCAAGGTCGCGCTTCGGGAACTGCCTTTGTTCCAACTGGTGGCCATGCGGGGCGTACTGGCCGTTTTCCTTGTCTACGGTCTTGCCCGCTATCTGGGGGCGCTGCACCTCAATTTCTCAAACCACGACCGGTGGCTGGTTGCGCTGCGCAGCCTGACCGAACTGTCGGCCACCTTCTTTTTCCTGACAGCGCTCAAGAACATGCCGCTTGCCAATGTGACGGCCATTCTGCAGGCGCTGCCCCTGACCGTGACGCTGGGCGCGGCGCTGGTCTTTTCCGAACAGGTCGGCTGGCGGCGCATATTGGCGATTGCCATTGGTTTTGGCGGCATGGTTCTGATCGTCAGACCCGGTCCTGACGGCTTCAGCCTGTATTCCATCTACGCGCTGATCGCAGTGGCTTCGATCACGGTTCGCGATCTGATGACGCGACGCATGTCGCCCCAAGTTCCTTCAATGGTGGTGACACTGGCGACGTCTCTTTCCATCACGGTGGCCGCCGCGATTGCTTCGGTGTTCGAAGGATGGGTTCCGGTTTCCGGCGCTGCGGGTTCTTTGGTTGCAGCGGCGGCCGTGTTCGTCCTGATGGGCTATCTGTTCAGCGTCATGGTCATGCGTCAGGGCGATGTCGGGTTCATCGCGCCGTTTCGCTATTCCAGCCTGATCTGGGCCCTGGGGTTGGGCTGGGCCGTATTCGATGAATGGCCCGACGGCCTGACCATGCTGGGTGCGACACTGATCGTGGCCGCCGGACTGTTTACGCTGTTCCGGGAACGCGCGCGTCGGGAAGCGGCGTGAACCTGCGTGACAAAGCTCTGAACACTGGTTATCCGAAGGCGAAACCCGGCCTCCGGTTGCGGGTTCAGCTTAACATTGGCGCTTCTGGTGCAGGACGGTTTATGAACCCGGTTGAGCCTGCGCACCCATATCGGCACGGCCCGGATCAGCCAATTGCCGGGCAACCGGTATCGTGCTGTTGACACTCGGGCCGACTCCCCCTATTACGCGCGTCATCTCGGTGCCGGGGGCCGCCCCATAGCCGATTCCAGTAATGAGCTGGTCAAGGCCCGGACAATTTTGCAGTTCGCGCCCTCTGAGAAACAACCGCGACGTTCACCTCGGAATGGGAACGCTCGTGGGTTTTGCGCTTGTGGACGCATCAGCGCAGCGAAGTTAGCCGCACGCCAGTTGCGTGCATGTCATGTGTGTTGCAAACGGGGAAGAAACCGGAATGCCAACTATTCAACAGCTGATCCGCAAACCGCGGCAGCCCAAAGTAAAACGCTCGAAGTCCATGCACCTGGAGCAGTGCCCGCAGAAACGCGGCGTCTGCACACGTGTTTACACCACAACACCGAAGAAACCGAACTCGGCTATGCGTAAGGTTGCCAAAGTGCGCCTGACCAACGGGTTCGAGGTCATCTCGTACATCCCCGGTGAAAGCCACAACCTTCAGGAACACTCGGTTGTTCTGATCCGTGGCGGCCGTGTGAAAGACCTTCCCGGTGTGCGTTACCACATCCTGCGCGGTGTTCTGGATACTCAGGGCGTCAAAGACCGTAAGCAACGCCGTTCGAAATACGGCGCGAAGCGTCCCAAGTAAGAAGGAGAGGCTGATATGTCACGTCGTCACGCCGCCGAAAAACGCGAAGTCCTGCCTGACGCCAAGTTTGGCGATAAGGTTCTGACCAAATTCATGAACAACCTGATGATCGACGGCAAGAAGTCGGTCGCCGAGCGCATCGTCTACAACGCCTTTGACCGCGTCGAAAGCAAGATCAAGCGCGCGCCCGTCGAAGTGTTCCACGAAGCACTCGACAACATCAAACCGTCGGTCGAGGTTCGCTCGCGCCGGGTTGGTGGAGCAACCTATCAGGTTCCGGTCGAAGTCCGCCCCGAGCGCCGCGAAGCACTGGCCATCCGCTGGCTGATCACCGCTGCGCGCGGCCGCAATGAAAACACCATGGAAGAACGCCTCGCCGGTGAGCTGCTGGACGCTGTACAGTCCCGCGGTACCGCCGTGAAGAAGCGCGAAGACACCCACAAGATGGCCGAGGCGAACAAAGCCTTCAGCCATTACCGTTGGTAATCCCAGAGGCTTATCCAAATGGCACGCGAATATCCGCTCGAACTATACCGTAACTTCGGTATCATGGCGCACATCGACGCAGGTAAGACCACCTGCTCGGAGCGTATCCTGTATTACACTGGTAAATCCCACAACATCGGTGAGGTGCACGATGGTGCAGCCACCATGGACTGGATGGAGCAGGAGCAGGAACGCGGCATCACCATCACTTCGGCTGCAACTACCACCTTCTGGGAACGCACCGAAGACGGTCAGAATGCTGACACGCCTAAGCACCGCCTGAACATCATCGACACCCCCGGCCACGTTGACTTCACCATCGAAGTTGAACGCTCGCTGGCGGTTCTCGACGGTGCCGTCTGCGTTCTGGACGCAAACGCCGGTGTTGAACCCCAGACCGAAACCGTGTGGCGTCAGGCTGACCGCTACAAGGTTCCGCGTATGGTTTTCGTCAACAAGATGGACAAGATCGGCGCAGACTTCTTCAACTGCGTTCGCATGATCGAAGACCGCACCGGCGCACGTGCTGTTCCGGTTGGTATTCCGATCGGTGCCGAAACCGAGCTGGAAGGCCTGGTTGACCTCGTCACCATGGAAGAGTGGCTGTGGCAGGGCGAAGACCTTGGTGCAAGCTGGGTCAAAGCTCCGATCCGTGACAGCCTGAAAGACATGGCTGACGAATGGCGCGGCAAGATGATCGAAGCGGCCGTCGAAGAAGACGACGACGCGATGATGGCCTATCTGGAAGGCGAAGAGCCCGACGTTCCGACCCTGCGCAAACTGCTGCGCAAAGGCACGCTGGCGCTGCATTTCGTTCCGGTTCTGGGTGGCTCGGCGTTCAAGAACAAAGGCGTTCAGCCGCTGCTCAACGCTGTGATCGACTACCTGCCCAGCCCGCTGGACGTTGTTGATTACATGGGCTTCAAACCCGGCGACGAGGAAGAAGTTCGTAACATCGCACGTCGTGCCGATGACGACATGGCCTTCTCGGGTCTGGCGTTCAAAATCATGAACGACCCCTTCGTCGGTTCGCTGACCTTCACCCGCGTTTACTCGGGCACCATGCAGAAGGGCGACTCGATCCTGAACTCGACCAAAGGCAAGAAAGAGCGCATCGGTCGTATGATGATGATGCACTCCAACAACCGGGAAGAGATCGAAGAAGCGTTTGCAGGCGACATCATCGCGCTGGCGGGTCTGAAAGACACCACCACCGGTGACACCCTCTGCGATCCGAAGGATCCGGTGGTTCTGGAAACCATGACCTTCCCCGATCCGGTGATCGAGATCGCGGTCGAGCCCAAAACCAAGGGCGACCAGGAAAAGATGTCTCAGGGTCTGGCCCGTCTGGCCGCCGAAGACCCGTCCTTCCGCGTGGAAACCGACCTGGAATCGGGTCAGACCATCATGAAGGGCATGGGCGAGCTTCACCTGGACATCCTGGTGGACCGTCTCAAGCGCGAGTTCAAGGTCGAAGCCAACATCGGTGCGCCTCAGGTGGCTTATCGTGAAACCATCTCGATGCCGGTCGAACACACCTACACCCACAAGAAACAGTCGGGTGGTTCGGGTCAGTTCGCTGAAGTCAAGCTGGAGATCCAGCCCACCGAGGCAGGCGAAGGTTACTCGTTCGAAAGCCGCATCGTTGGTGGTGCCGTTCCTAAGGAATACATCCCCGGTGTTGAAAAAGGCATCAACTCGGTCATGGACAGCGGCCCTCTGGCTGGCTTCCCGGTGATCGACTTCAAGGTTGCCCTGCTGGACGGTAAGTTCCACGACGTCGACTCGAGCGTTCTGGCATTCGAAATCGCGGCCCGTATGTGTATGCGTGAAGGCATGCGCAAAGCTGGCGCGAAGCTGCTGGAACCGATCATGAAGGTCGAAGTGATCACCCCGGAAGAATACACCGGCGGTATCATCGGTGACCTGACTTCGCGTCGGGGCCAGGTGTCGGGTCAGGAATCCCGCGGCAACGCAATCGCGATCGACGCGTTTGTTCCGCTGGCGAACATGTTCGGCTACATCAACACCCTGCGTTCGATGTCGTCGGGCCGCGCCCAGTTCACCATGCAGTTCGACCACTACGATCCGGTTCCGCAGAACATCTCGGACGAGATCCAGGCGAAATACGCATAAGCGACGATTTGAGGGAGCGCCGTTCCGGGGCTCCCTTCATTACAGAAAAAGGAGGCCATCATGGCAAAGGAAAAGTTTGAGCGTACAAAACCGCACGTCAACATCGGCACGATTGGGCATGTTGACCATGGTAAGACGACGCTGACCGCAGCGATCACCAAGTATTTTGGTGACTTCAAGGCGTATGACCAGATTGACGGCGCGCCGGAAGAGAAAGCCCGCGGCATCACCATCTCGACCGCGCATGTGGAATACGAGACCGACGCGCGCCACTATGCGCATGTCGACTGCCCCGGCCACGCCGACTACG